>NZ_JBPAOH010000010.1:0-100791 GCF_050875635.1 Tolypothrix sp. VBCCA 56010 | reverse complement strand
TCTTGGGTATTGGAGCGCCAAATGGTTAGAGCGGATCGCGGCTTAAATTGTTGACGGGCGCCTCTGCCTGCGATTGGGCGTGGATAACTTTATGAAAGCCCTTACTTTTGCTCTTGGGTGGTAATCATGCCTATAAACAAACGCAAAGCGCAAAAATCATCAGGTTTTAGCATTTATTGAGGCAAACTAATGCATGATAGCAAACAAAAGTCAAGGCTTAAAGCTTAAGGAAAATAGACTCCTAAAATAAAGAACAGATGTACTTTAATAAAGAGGAAAATAAATTTTATTCCTCATTCATGTCTGGGGAACCCCAAAGAAAGCCGTAGCGGTCTGTTAATCAAAGCTAAAAGGATTTATGCCGCTTTTGGTGTTCGCTACTCCGCTTTAGTCATGCCATGAGGCACTCAACACGGAATAATTGGATTGCTGTCTATGTCCAGTACGAAAAAAAATTTTATCTCCAATAATTTTTCTCATAAATGCCTCATCTAATTTCTCATGAAAAAATCGCACATGTAGTAATTTTACCGAATTATGCTCTAACCGCCTCAGGCTCTAATGAAATAGGAAAAAAGCCAGATTTTTGCGTAAGTGTAACCACTAGTTTTCTAGTAACAAGCCGAACTGTTATTGACGGAAAGATAAAGTTGATGTAAAAACTTTTAAAAAGGTCACGCAACTTCTTACAGAAACTTTATTGTATAGAATCTTAAAAACTGAATAATAGTTATGGCTTACCATAAAGCGCAGATTCGACAGTAGTGGCGAAAATCTAGACACCGCTCATTCTAGCTAGAAACAAACCAAAGGAGAGTGCAATCGAATACAAATGTTATGGATGAAGACAAATTCTTAATTCAAACACTTTGGATTCTAAAAAAATATAAAGAATTTTTGCCGGAAATTTAGCTGCCAACCACGATGACCACCAAGTAAAGGAATCCTAAACACTATGAACTCCAAAGCATTACCATGTCAGGTAAATAACATCGATGTAAGTGTTTATGAGTGCGAAATTCATCTGAAGTTCCGAATGATTGAGGAAAAGAGTATATTGAGCGATCGCGATCAACTGTTGCAGGTGCTGCTAGAAGCTTTAACAGAAGGGTCTGACGAGTTCCTAGAAACCCTGCACGCGTCTGTCAAGGCACAGGAGGTTTCTGAATTTAAAGCCTCACCGCAAATGCGTCGTCAACTGATGCGATTGCGAAATACTGAGGCTAATCAATAGCTAAGTGTTAAGAGTGTTTATTTGATTTCGGTAGTAGCAAATCGGATATCGGGCAGAAAATGGTGAATTTTTGAAGTTTAACCATTTGCCTATTTACACTCACTTCGTGAGTTGGCTTGTTTAAACTGACCATCAGAAAGAACAAAGACTTACTAAACTCGATTTAAAAGCCGATTTAATTAGGCTTTTAAGCTGAAGTCGCTCCGGGCACCGAGTGCCCGCTTGGGCGCGATCCCATTTACAGTAGCCCTAACAGGATTGCACTACAGTTATGATTGGGTGCCTACTATGCTTTTATACCCAGAAAAGTTGAAGTTACTTAGGGTTTTGTCAGATGTATTTTTCGCTCTTAATTGCTCAAACCAGATTAATCTACTAAAGGATGTCTCACCTAATAACCGTTGCTGTTAGACATCGGTTATTAGGTGAGACATGGCTGATGGTGTTTTTTTGTCTAAGTATTACGTAGCTGTTTGCTGACATAGCCAGAAGAACGCAAATTCAACCGGGTGCATTTAACCGATTTTTTGTTCTCAACCAAACAAAGATGCCCCTCCAGGCAAGAGTCAATAGTCAGGTGTCATTTGTCTTTTGTCCAAAACAAATAACTAATGACTACTTAGCAAGACCGTGTTCTAAAGCAAAACGAACTAATTCAGTACGGCTGTTCGTGCCTGTTTTACTAAACAAACGACTGACGTACTTTTCGACGTTGCGGACGCTGGTTTCCAAACGACGGGCGATTTCTTTGTTCATTAGCCCTTCAGCGACCAAATTTAAAACACTTTGTTCTCTGGGGGTCAAGTCGATGGTAAAAGGGGCAGGAGATTGAGCGATCGCACTTTTTTGTGTTAACAGCGCTTTAATTTGGGCAATCTGATTCGCAAGTTCGGCAATATCAAACGTTTCTCCCTCTTCACCTGTAGCATGAGGCTTGGCAGTGCGACGGATAAGTAAGTTTTCGATAATTGCGACTAATTCATCCGGATCGAAAGGCTTGGGTAGATAAGCATCAACACCAGCTTGATAACCTTGAATGCGATCGCTTGTCATTCCTTTTGCGGTTAAAAAGACCACCGGCAGCGTTTTAAAGCGGGGGTCTTCCCGCAATTGCTTTAAAAACTGATAGCCATCTACCTGAGGCATCATGACGTCGGAAATCACTAAATCAGGTATGCTTTGCTGCATCAAGTCCCACCCCTCACGGGCGTTACTGGCAACTTGAACGCTGAAACCGCTTTCTTGCAAATAATCCTTGACGGCTTCACGCAATCCCGGTTCATCATCCACCAGTAACAGTTGTGCTGACATTTAAAGTTTCCTTGACACTACTTTTATTAAATTTAGCGGAAATTAGGTAGTACTGGGTAATGGGCATTGGGCAATGGGCATTGGGCAATGGGCATTGGGCAATGGGGAATGGGGTAAGAAAATTATTGCTAATCCAAAATCCGTCTTGAAAAGCTTTGATCGGAGGAAACCTCCGCTCAAACTTTTCGCAAAATCCAAAATCGTCACAGCCAATCAATGATTTTGGCTTTTTCTGGCAATTGGGCATCTTTTTGCCCAGAGTAACGTGCAAGCCTTGTGAATAAACCAATGGGTGTACTTAATAAGTCTACAAGGCTGGCTTTACGGGCGATCGCTTGAAGGCTATTTTTTGGTATTTCTTTCAACAACCAACGCAGCAACAGATAGCCATATTCTTTTGCTGTAGTCTCGCGCATCAACTCAATACCGTGCAGTTCGTGTAAATAACGATTTGAGCGTCCATAGCGCCGCCATTGATTTTCTAGTTCTTTGAGTGTAGCGCGGTGGCGATGCTGGACGATCGCTGTTGGTGAAAATTCTAAACGCCCGATGTTTTCTCTTAGAATTCGCCAGCACATGTCAGCATCGCCACCAGTGGTCAGATAAGGACGGAACAAACCTACTTTTTCAAATGCGATGCGTCGAATTGCTAAATTAGCGGTTTGACCGTATGGACAAAATTTATGGGCGAGGGTGTGCTTTTGTGATAAAGTATCTTGGCGATCGGCATATTGTTCTAGAAGCGTTTTGCCTGGTAACGCCGCAATTTCTCCGGCGACAATTGTCACATCTTGCTTGACAAAAGGCTGTACTAATGCTTCTAACCATTGATGTTGCGGACGGCAATCAGCATCAGTAAAGGCAATTATTTCACTCTTAGCAGCGCGAATGCCTGTGTTGCGGGCGGCGTAAGAGCTTTGAATTTGCTTTTCGCTTAAAGGACGAATTGTAATTGGGCAATTTTCGGCGGCTGTTTCTAAGAAAGTTCGAGTGCGATCGCTGCTGTTATTGTCTACCAGCAAATACTCAACCTGCTGTTTTGGGTAAGTTTGCGCTAACAGACAAGAAATTAAATCTGGTAAGCCTTCTTCACCATTATATATAGGCATCACTACCGACACATGAGGGAAAAAAGTGTTGGTGGTGGTGTCAAGTGGCTGATGATTCATGGATTTATGATTTTGGGGATGGGGTTAATTATTATTATTCCCACTCAGAAATCATAAATCCGCAGTATCATATTTTGTCTTGTAGGGGCAATTCATGAATTGCCCCTACGTAAATTCAAGCTTTGACGAAATGAGTGCGTAAGTCCTATAAATCTAAAATTTCAAATCTGAGGCACGAACGCTCAACGGTTTTGAGCGTTGATTTGCTGGGGGTTGGGCGAAGTTTCTGCTGGATAAAGCGGCGATCGCCCGCGCATATTGCGGATCGTTTTGAGTCGCCACCAAATTTGGATTAACCGCCAACTGACGCTCTTGCGCCTCTGACAAATCTATCTTGATATCAGGGGTAATACCTTTATGGTTAATGTCTGTTCCTTGAGGGGTGAAATAATGGGCAATGGTGATGGCTACGCCGGAACCGTCTGGCAGTTCATGCACCGACTGTACCAAGGCTTTTCCAAAGCTTTGACTGCCAACAACTACCGCTCGCTTATTATCCTTGAGTGCGCCGGTGAGGATTTCACTAGCACTAGCTGAATTATTATCTATCAGTACAGCCAAGGGACGTTTTGTAATGGCAGTGTTATTTGCCTTGCTGAGTTCACTTCCTCCCACACGGTCTACTGTCTTGACAATCCCGCCAGTGTCTATCCACATGCGAGCAATTTCAATACTCGCTTGTAACAAACCACCGGGATTTCCGCGCAAATCTAAGACGTAACTATCAACTTGCTGACCGTTCAAATCGCGAATTGCCCGCCGCATTTGGTCGGCTGCGTGAGCGCTGAACTCTCGCAATTTGATATAGCCAATACGCTTTGAGCCTTCTTGCTTGAGGGTGTATTTCACCGTTGGCACTTCAATGGTGGCTCGTGTCAGCCTAACATCCATTTCTCTTTGACCCTGACGTGCCAGCCGCAATACTATAACTGTACCTGCTCTGCCACGAATCAGCTTAGATGCGTCTTCTACTTTCAGGTCATGTATGGGTTTGCCGTCAATTGCGACAATCTCATCGCCGGCTTTGATACCTGCTTTGAGTGCTGGCGAATTTTCTATAGCTTCGACAACGGTGAGTCGCTTGGTTTTTTCATTCAGTTCCATCCGAATGCCAATACCCGAAACTTCCCCAGATGTTTGGCTGGTGAGGGCATCATACTGTTTCGGGTCCATGAACCGAGTGTAAGGATCGCCCAATTTTTTTAAAGCTTCTCGGATAGCTGTATAAGCTTCCTCACGAGAAGAATAATTTTTACTTAATAAGCTTTGTCTAGTTGCTTGCCAATCTTGTTGATTAAATTTGCCATCAACATATTCACGATTTACTAGTTGCCACACTTGGTCTACGATCGCTTTTGGGCTATCTTGTAAGGCGGCGCGGACGGAGCGACACCACGCTTGACCGAACACAGACAAAGCTGCTGTTGTGGCGATCGCTCCACCAATCAAGGCTACTTGGAGCGGCGAGGAACGTTTCGCAGATTGGTTCATGTATGTATATCAGCTGGAATAATTGTGTTTTTGACAGTTTAGCAATCTGGCTTGACGAAATAAATTTACCAGAAATTTATCGGTTTTGTGCTTATAAAGCTACAATTACTTCATAATTTTGCCCTTTAAATTCGGCTAAAGCACTGCGTTACTTTTTAACAATTATCCTTCCGTTTGTCATCTCTTTCCGGAAGGTTAATCTTAATTGTTGACACTATAGCTGTGTGTCGTCCTCTCACCCTCAATTACTTTTAATAAGATAGCACTTGCTTCTGCTTAAGTGTATATCTGTAGGACAAAATCTAAATTAGCTTTTAAGTGCGTGTACCATCAGATGTCTTTTTACAAAAAAACATTCATCAAGGATAGGAGAAAAATCTACAACATGTGGCAAATGTTACAAAAATTCGCTCTGAGTTTATGTGCTGTGTTGGCTATTTGGCTGATTTTTATGACTATAACTCTACTGAATGCGTCATCCTCGCCAGTAGATGGCTTTTTTGTACTTGGTGGCAGCATTACAAGAGAAATTTATGTTGCCCAAGAAGCAAAAAAATCTCCCTCTACGCCGATTTTAATTTCTCGCGGTTCTCAAGACCCTTGTATTTGGCTGATTTTTCAACGAGAACTAGCACCTATACAAAATGTTTGGTTAGAACATTGTGCCGACTCTACTTTTGAAAACTTTTTTTATGGTATTCCAATTTTGCGTCGTTTAGGAGTGCATAAAGTCATGCTTATTACTTCCGCAACTCACTTACCAAGAGCGAAATGGCTAGGACAAATTCTTTTAGGATCTCATGGTATTTGGGTAGAACCTGTGATTGTTCAGGAAAAAGGCATTCCTGGTAATCGTGAGTCTTGGTTGAAAACGGGAGCGGATGTAACCCGCAGTATATTTTGGGCAGGTTTAAGTCAATTTATTCAGCCAGAATGCTCAAATGTGACTAGACTACCTCAAGTGAATATGCAAGATTGGCAGCAACGCGGTTTTCGCTGCGAACGACAGGGGAATTTGGGCAGATGAGGAGTGGGGGAGTGGGGGAGTGGAGGAGGGGGGGAGGGGGGGAGTGGGGGGACAAGGGGGAGAGGGGGGATTTTGCAGCTACTAATAATGAATAATTAATGACCGAGAAACGCCGATCGCTCTGGTGGTATTATTGAAAATAAGCCTGGATTGGATATGCTTGCAGGTAAACTATGGCAGAAATTCGGTTGGCGATTGAGGGTGAAGATGCGATCGCTGCAACAGAAGCGCTTTTGGCAATTCCCGGTATATCAGGTAGCTACAAGGTGAGTTCAGAAGCACCGGAAAGAGAGGGAGTAATCGCAACTGTTGCTAGCATCGTTGGTATTGTGGGGGGAACGATCGCCATTGCTGAACAAATCCGCAAGTGGTATCAAGAGTATAAACAGAAACAATCTGGTAAAAGAATTGAAAAGGTGTTGATTGTGGGACGCAATGGCAGACGACTCCTTTTAGAAGATGCAACATTAGAAGAGATTCGCCAAATTTTAGAATCGTAGTAACGCGATTTATCGCGTCTTTATACCAATTCTTTGTGATGTTGCGCTTTATTCGCCCTCAGGCTAGAAGCCTGGGGCTATACAAACAAAGCCCACCTGCGTGGGCTAATAATGACGCATCTTCATATAGAAATGGTATTACAAATCGCGTCTCCGGAATTGGGGGTGATAGACTTGAGGAAAATACTGAAGTCTCAAAGTTGTAGTGCAAGAATGTGCAGACACTCCACCTCGACCTTAAGCAAGTTGCTGAGAATTACGTAGAGCTACGTTACTTTATTGATAATCCCAACCAGTATGAGAAGCGATCGCTTCCTCTAACAGAAATCGCCGATTTGATTAAATTAGCGGAAAGAGATTATTACGTTTCGGATTTACCAGAAGATTATACAGTAACTGGACGGCGGTTGTATAAGTGGTTGGATGGAAGCGATCGCACTCTACAACTGTTGCTAGATAAGTATCGGCGGGAAGGGATTGTGCTGGCGATCGCCACATCTGAAAAACTTGCCCATCTGCCTTGGGAAGTGCTGCACGATGGTAATCGCTTTTTGGTGCAGCATGTCCCGGCTATTGTCCCGGTGCGCTGGGTGTCGGATAGCACGGTAAAAAAATTGACCATTGAAGGGGAAGCAGAAAACCGGGCTTTGCAAGTTGTGTTTATGGCAACTTCGCCCCTGGATGTCAAACCTGTGCTGGATTTTGAGGCAGAGGAAGCACGAATTCTGGAAGCGACAAAGCGGCAACCTTTAGCTTTGACGGTGGAAGAAAGCGGCTGTTTGTCGGAGTTGGGTTATTTAGTCGATGGTTACGACAAAGATTATTTTGATGTTTTACACCTGACGGGTCATGCTACTCTACAAGATGGGCAACCCCGCTTCATTACAGAAACGGCAACAGGTGAAGCTTACTATGCGAGTGCTGGGGATATTGCCCAAGAATTACAATTTCGACTGCCGAAACTTATATTTCTCTCTGGTTGTCGCACTGGGCAAGCAGGCAATTCCGGTTCAGTGCCTTCGATGGCAGAAGAGTTGCTGAAATCGGGTGCAAAAGCGGTTTTGGGTTGGGGTCAAAAGGTTTTAGATCCTGAAGCTACAGCCGCAGCTGCTGCATTGTATCAGGAATTGTCTGCCGGAAAGCAAATCACCGAAGCTCTTGCTTGTACTTACCAAGCATTAATTAACAACAAAGCGCGGGATTGGCATTTATTGCGGCTGTATGCAGCAGGCAATTTACCAAGTTCTTTAGTTACACCCAAGGGGAAACCTGGACGGAAACCAGCACCACCGCTTTCTGTTACTACCCAGTTTTTAGATCCTGCGGGTCAAGTTAAAGTCCCGACGCGGGAAAGTTTTGTTGGTCGTCGTCGGCAATTGCAAAATTGTTTAAGAGTGCTGACACAATCAAGCGATGAAATTGGAGTGTTGATTCATGGGATGGGCGGTTTGGGTAAAAGTAGTTTAGCAGCTAGGCTTTGTGACAGACTACCGAATTTTCAGCGTGTTGTTTGGTTGGGAAGAATCGATGAAGCTAGTTTGGTGAGTCGCTTAACAGAAAAGTTGGATGACAACGAACAACGCAAAAGCTTACAAAATTACGATGAAGAATTGAGATTTCGATTGCGGCGAGTTTTCCAGCAGTTGCATGAGGTATCAAAACCGTTTTTGTTGGTGCTGGATGACTTTGAAGGAAATTTAGAACCCCGCAATGAGAGTTATGTGCTGCAAGCGGAAGCACCAGAGGTAATGAAAGCTTTAGTTTGGGCAATTAGAGAAAATTCAACTTCCCACCGCATCATTATTACCTGCCGTTACGATTTTGAATTTAGCCAGTTGCAGCATTTCCACAAGCAGCCGTTGGATGCACTGCAAGGGGCAGATTTGCAAAAAAAGTTTAATCGCCTCACAGCCTTTAATGCTAAATCTCAGGTGGATGAGGCGTTAAAGTCGCAAGCGCAGAAATTGGCGGATGGTAATCCCCGCTTGCTGGAATGGTTGCATGATGAGATTTTGCAAAATACAACAGTTGATCAAGCGGCAATTTTGAATAGTTTGGCAGCAGATCCGGTGGAGTTGCGAGAGCAAGTTTTGGCAGAAGCGCTGCTGGAACAGATGGATATAACTATGCGGGAGATGTTGTCACGGGGTTTGGTGTTTGAGTTGCCAGTACCGAGGGAAGCTTTAGCCGCAGTTTGTGACACTATCCCCAATTTGGAACATTATATTAGTCGGGCAGTGGCGTTGGGACTGTTGGAAGTGAGCCACGATCAGGCGTTACGAGTGCCGCGCATTTTGCCTGTGCAGTTAGCAGGAGATGGGGAAGCTTTATATAAGCAAGCGGCTGAGGTGTTGTATCGCCTTTGGTGGGAAGAGACGGAAACACCAATTGAGGAACAAAAGCTAGAAATTCATCGGTTGGCGTTGTTGGGTAAGGAAGAAGAAAAAGCCGCAGAAATAGCAAGCAGTTTAGCAAATCGCTGGTCGCAACAGAGTCGATTCAGGGAAGCGGTGCAGCTGTGCAAATCAACCTTAGAAATTACTGAAGATTATCGCGTTCTCAAGGAGATGGGTTTTTGTGAGAGTCAACTTGGTGAAGTTGATAAGGCACTAGAACATTATCAACAAGCGTTAAACCTTTGTCCCTCAGAAGACAAAGAAGAACAAGCATCAATTAATCATCATTTGGGGATGCTCAAAGCCAATACAGGAGAAATAGAACAAGCGATCGCCCTTTATCAACAATCCCTGGCTATCGATGAACAAATCGGCGATGTTCAAGGTAAGGCAGCGACGTTGCACGAAATGGGGAGACTCAAAGCCAATAAAGGAGAAATAGAAGATGCGATCGCTCTTTATCAACAAGTCCTGGCTATCGATGAACAAATCGGCAATGTCCAAGGTAAGGCAGCGACGTTGCACTGTTTGGGAACGCTCAAAGCCAATAAAGGAGAAATAGAGGAAGCGATCGCTCTTTATGAACAATCCCTTGCTATCACAGAACAAATCGGCAATGTCCAAGGTAAGGCAGCGACGTTGCACGAAATGGGGAGACTCAAAGCCTATACAGGAGAAATAGAAGAAGCGATCGCCCTTTTTCAACAATCCCTTGCTATCACAGAACAAATCGGCGATGTCCAAACTAAGGCAGCGACGTTGTGGTGGTTAGGGGGTATAGCAGAGCAACAGGGCAATTACAATAAAGCTTTAGATTATTTGCAGCCAGCCTTGGAAATATTGCAGCGTATCCAATCTCCTGATGCTGAGGGAGTTAGGCAAGCTGTAGCGAGAGTGCAAGGTTTAATTCGTAATTCGTAATTTGTAATTAAGAAAGTCGGAATTTAATCTGGCTTTTCAGGTTGGCATCTGTTGCCTATTTTGAAGAATTGGTGTAAGCGATCCGCCTATTTTGCGTTAAGCTGACTCATTAAAGAGTCTTTTAACCTCATCAGGACTTACGCACTCCTTCATGGAAAAACGAACCGCGAAGACACGAAGGACACGAAGAAATAAGAGCTTGAGAGGTATTTTGCGTAAGTCCTACTCATTAAAGAGTCTTTAACCTCATTAAAGAGTCTTTGATACTCATTAAAGAGTCTTTGAACCTCATTAAAGAGTCTTTGATACTCATTAAAGAGTCTTTTAACCTCATTAATGAGTCTTTAATACTCATTCATCTCACTCAAAGACTCATTCATCTCACTCAAAGACTCATTCATCTCACTCAAAGACTCATTCATCTCACTCAAAGACTCATTCATCTCACTCAAAGACTTATTCATCTCACTAAAAGACTCGTTCATCTCCCTAAAAGACTCATTCATCTCACTAAAAGACTCGTTCATCTCACTAAAAGACTCGTTCACCAGTTTTTTAGACTTGTGCCTTGGTTGTCATAGCTGGCAGCCGAGATAATTCAGCCAGAAGCACATTCTAAACCAAAGAATCTGGATCTACACCGAAGGATTTTAGACGTTCTGCCAAGACTTTAACTTGTTCTTCTGGTGTTAATAAACGCTTGCCTTGCTCGTTATACCAGTAAAGCCACTCGCGTGTAATGCCTTGATATGTTCCCTGTTCACAGCCAATTCCTAAACCAATTTTCGGTAGCCAAACGGGATTTCTTGCCTGCAATTGATACTTCCCATTTACCAAACGATAAACCGTTAAAGTCGGGGTTCTCCGTCGCAGGGGATTGTAAATGACATAATATAAAACTTCTAATTGAGTATAAAATTGTTTCTTAGTGCTGTATTCACCGCGCAATTGATCAAAAAGCACTTCTAGCGCCATAATTGGTACGCGCTCTTCTTCGTAAAGATCATAACTTAAACGCAGATCCTCTTCTACAAATCGTTCCACGCCGAGACTCAAAAACCCATCTGGTATAATCGGCGGCTGATTGTAATGTTGATAAATTGCCATATAAACGCCAAAGAACCAGTCCATACGGTCTGCCCAGACAAAAGCTAGTATGGCTTTGAGTAAACTGAGAATTGAATATTGTAATTCATTGTTCACAGGGGCATTGTCAGGTTCGAGCAAATCCTCAGCAGCGGGTAAGCAGTCTAGCGGATTGTACTGTAGCATTTTTCTGATTGCCAGTCATTTAATACTTTGATCGTATATGCAGCTGTTAGATCCCCGACTTATTTGAGAAGTCGGGGATCTGGACAACACCCAAATAAATGGTGCGTTGCGTTGCGCTTTAACGCACCCTACAAATTTAACTAATTGAGTATTTGAGAGGCGATCGCCATAATAGTAGATAGAGGAACTTCGGCAAAATATTGGCGTTGAAATTGTTCTTCTCGCACTGTGGCTAAAAATTGTTCAACGGCAGCATCGGCTTGAGTTTCAGCAATATTGGTAGAATGCAAGCTCATTTGCAAGTTACGATCAACTCGAGTGATTGAGAATCCTAAGCATTTTAAAGCTCTAAATCCAAAATACAAAGTTTGGTCTTTAATGCCGAGTTTTTCTAAAAGCTGTAAGCGAGTAACTGTTTGATTTGTGCGACTGAGGTATTTAGCAATTCCCACGAGGGTAAGCCAAATTTGCTCAGGTGCTTTGTTCTCAGGTTTAGACCAAGCGATCGCTAGTTGTTGTTGATTGTAAAGCGATCGCCTTAACCATGCTCTTAAATCATCCCAACTTGTAGGACACTCTTTAACTAAAAGTGCTGAGTCTTCTTGAGTAGAAACATTTCGCCAGTCTACTATTAATGGTGAGGAGTTAACCGCGTGTTGAAATATTGAGTTTTCATTTCTTCGCACGGCAATTAATCTAATTTCATAGCGTTTTTTGAAGGTGTTGTAATCTAATTCCGCGATGCAATCACACCTTCCCATCGGTAATTCATCTTTGTAGTGTCCCCACCAAATGCCAGGAAAACTGCTTCTGATAGAATCATCGCGAATATCAAAATCTGTTTTAATATACTGTACCTTTTTCCCCCGCGAATCTTGCTGATTGCGATTCCATGAATTTTCAAACCAGCAATTTTCAATTAGTAGTTTCGGTACAGGATTTCCCATTCCGCACGGTTCAAGTAACTTCAGTTCATAAAATAACTCTTTTCCCAAATCTGCTACCGTTACCGCCAAGTCTGCTTGTATTGTTGGTGTTAAAGTTGCCCCTCCTAAAGTTTGCCGCAAGCGTTGATTAATCGCTTCTGTAAATAAAGGAATATTCTCCACCGGCAAACTCAACCCCGCTGCAAAAGGATGTCCCCCAAAGCGATGTAACAAATGTGCTTGGTCTTTCACCAATTGATACAAGTCAACTGAGTTTACCGAACGAGCAGAACCACGGGCAAGAGGAGGGGGGGAGGGGGGGAGGGGGAGACAAGGGGAGGGGGAGACAAGGAGAGGGGGAGAAATTATTTTTTGTTCCCCTTGTCCCCTTGTCCCTTTGTCTCCATCTCCCCTTGTCTCCTTGTCTTCCTCCGTACTCAACAAAATCGTCGGTCGTCCTGTCTCTTGTGCTACTTGCCCAGCTACTAAGCCTAAGACACCAACTGCCCATTGAGGATCTTCTAAAACGATGACGCTGGTGGTTGATAAGTCTATTTGGGCAAGCTTTTGAGTTACTTGTTGGGCAACGTCTTTCTGTAAAGATTTACGGCGGCTGTTTGCTAATTCTGTTTCTTCTGCTAGTTTATTTACGCGCTTTTCGTGGCGACTAGTCAGTAGTTCTACGCAAAAAGAAGCATCGCCTTGAATGCGGCTGACGGCGTTGATTCGCGGACCCAAACCGAAGGAAATATCTGTGGGGCGATCGCCACTTTTCTGACATAATTCTAATAATCGCCCTACCCCCGGACGCCTTCTCGTTGCTGCTGGCTGTTTAAAGTCTTCTTGCAATTTTTGAATTCCCAACTGCGCTAAGTAGCGACAATCTCCACTTAACTGCACTAAGTCCGCAATTAATCCCACTGCTACTAAATCTAATAAATCTTCCAGTGGTTGTTGAGGTACTTTCGGTAAGCTTTGATAAAGCGCTTCAACCAACTTGTAAGCTACCGCCACCCCAGAAAGATGGAATAATGGATGTGTATTTAGCAGATAGCGCGGATTGATAATTGCTGTGACTGGTGGACGTTCAGCAGGCAAGGTGTGGTGGTCTGTAACAATAATATCTATCCCTTGTTTTTTAGCATAAATAATTTCACTGATATTTGTGCTGCCGGTGTCGCAAGTAACTATTAATTTGCAAGCTTGTTTTGCCAGCTTCTCAATACCTTGAATATTCAGTCCGTGGGATTCTGTTAAACGGTTGGGAATGTAGTAATTAAGTTGCGTATTTTGGGGAAAAAACTGTCCTAAACCATCCCACAGCACCGCAGTGGAGGTGATACCATCAGCATCAAAGTCTCCCCAAATAACGATTTTTTCCTTTTCATCCCGCGCTTGTTTCAAACGTCTCACCGCTAAGAGCATTTCTTCGCCAAACTCAAACGGACTCGCGGGTTGATAAGCTTGAGGGTTGACAAACTCTGCTAGTTGTGTTGTGTCTTTGATGCCTCGTTGCCACAATAATTGCGCTGCGTAATGTCCGTTTTTATTGGGGGTGTAGTGTTTTACCGCTTCGATGAATGATTCTGGCGGTTGTTCGGTTGCGATAAGATTCCACTGCATTGAAATTAAAAATGTAAAAGTTGTTAGTGGATGGTTGTTAGTGGATGGTTGTTAGTGGATGGTTGTTAGTGGATGGTTGTTAGTGGATGGTTGTCCCCATCTTCCTAATCCCTAGTGCGTTTATAAAGTTACTTCTTGAATGTTAGCGAGATTGAGTAGGGTGTTGTCTATGCTAGAAGCGGGATTTGCCGCAGATATGACATCAGTAGAGGCTTGTGCGCGATCGCGATCGCATCGAGTGGTAAACTGACAATATTCACAAGCTTTATTACCTTCTGCTACTTGCGGAAATTCTTCTCCCTGTTGATAACGTTCTAACCAATTAGTTAACTTGCTTAATAGCTGATTTAGCTTTCTTGCTGTTTGTTCGTGTGCGGCAGTACTGTAACTAAACTTAATACTTTGCGGTTTGCCTTCAGATTGGACAAACCAGTAAGTCATAGAAATATTTTCTGGTGGGTATTCGCTGGTTTCAGCCAATACGTACATATAAAGACGTGTCTGCCAATTTTTTTCTAACTTGCGTTTGTTTGGCGGTTTGGGATAAGTTTTCCAATCGAGAATTTGCGCTTGCAGGTTATCTGCAATCAATAAATCATAGATAACCGTGAGCAAATAATTTTGAACTTGCAGAGTGCGGTAATGTTCGCTGTCGCGGAAAGCTTCGCTATTCGCAGAAGTTAAAATTTCTGGTGCTGCATTGGCAAAAGCCGACATCCAGCTTTGTAGTTGCGCGTCTTCTTGGAGAAAACTGTCAATTGGCAAACCCATTTCTCGCTGCTGCATTAGCCGGTGAAAGCGACTACCTAAAGTTTGCCGTTCTTGGTGTTCTGGATCTAAGGGAGAATTGAGTTGTTGTAAATAGGTATGTTGAAACTGACGGGGACAACGTTCTAGTAAGTTGAGTTGTCCTTGAGAAAGTCGTAGTAGTTGAGGTTGAGTTGAAAGCATTCTTATATTTTAAAAGCGATTGCCGGTTTGTAAGCATCAGTAATCGCTTTGGATCGAGAAGCGATCACTGTTTGCTAAAAAAAGCGATCAATAAAAGTGGTGGACTAACTACGGGGCTACTTTGTGTGAGTTAATTTTGGGGTAGTTCTGTGGATTAATATGTACATGTGACTCTGGTTGGCTGTTAATGTACTCAGCAATTTGGACACCCACCCCGATAACTTGGGCAATCGAGGCGATGATTGCAAATGCGGCTACGATACGGTCTAAAATAGGGACTTTCTGGTTAGGGTCTTGCTTTCGGGATTTTACTTTGTCTTGCATATTGCTTGGCTCAATCCTGTTTTGTAACTTCAAAGCGGGTTTACTCAACCCATGCCAACATTGTGATTGTCCAAGCCAAGAATCCACAAGTCAGTGAAATCAAGGATTAGTAGTCAAGCCAATAAAACTGAACTTTCCTGAACTTTAGTTTAGAATAGAAAGTAAATTTTTACCTTTTGCCAATCATGGACGCTGAAGAAGCACTAAAGATTGCAGATTACTTAGTTTTTGAAAAGGAAACAAAACCATTGAATGATCTGCAAAGGGCTATATTCAAGGGAGCTTGGCAAGGTAAAAGTTACAAGGAGATTCACAAGGATTGCCCTAACCGCTGTGGTCTTGACCACATTATGCGAAATGTTGCTCCTAACCTATGGAATCTCCTTTCCACGGTGTTAGGAGAAAAAGTTACTAAAAATACTCTTCAGGCTGTACTGGAGCGAACTCAAAACCAGAAATCCCAGATTGTCAAAGCCTCACCGCCTACAGATAGAGAAGAATATAAAGTAACAATAGCTAGCAAGCCTCCAGATTGGGGGGAAGCACCTAGTATCGGTGGTGTCTTCTACGGACGAGAATTAGAACTGTCTAAGTTAAAGCAGTGGATTGTCAAGGATAACTGCCGACTGGTAGCAATATTGGGCATGGGGGGAATTGGCAAAACTACTTTGTCTGTAAAGTTGGCAGACGAAGTAAAGGATTTTGAGTATGTGATTTGGCGAACTCTCCGCAATGCTCCACCCGTCACAGACTTCTTAGGGAACTTGATCCGATTTTTGTCTAATGAGCAAGAAACAGATTTACCAGAAACCGTAGACGGAAGAATTACACTGCTGATTGATTATTTACGAAAGCAGCGCAGTCTTTTGGTATTAGATAATGCAGAGACAATTATGCAAGGAGGCGATTTGCCTAAGGGCAATAGCTTTGCTTCACGCGCTGGGCAGTATAAAGAAGGATATGAGGGTTATGGTGAACTACTCAGACGAGTCGGTGAAGAAGCTCATAAAAGCTGTTTAGTGCTAACTTCTCGTGAAAAACCGAAAGAATTTGCACCCCTAGAGGGAGAAGCATCACCAGTGAGAACGCTATCTTTAACAGGTTTGGAACCTACAGAAGGGCAAGAAATTCTCAAAGATAAAGGCTTGTTGGGTTCTCAGGGGGAATGGGCAGAGCTAGTTAAGAAGTATTCCGGCAATCCCCTCGCATTAAAAGGAGTTTCTGAGACGATTGGGGAGTTATTTGGCGGTAATATCGCTGCCTTTTTAAATGAACGCGAGATAATTTTTGGCGACACCCGTAATTTATTAGATCAGCAATTTGAGCGTACATCCGATCTAGAAAAAGAAATCATCTACTGGTTGGCAATCAAGCGTGAACCAGTTTCACTAGAAGATTTACTGGATGATATTGTGCGTCCCTTGATAAAAAGGGAAATACTGGAGGCTTTGGAATCGCTAAGAAGGCGATCGCTAATTGAGCAGAACGCTGCACTTTTCACCCTTCAACCTGTGGTGATGGAGTACATCACCGAGATGTTAGTTGAAAAAGTTGCTCAAGAAATCAACACAGGTGAAATGACTCTATTCATGAGTCATCCGCTAAGTGAGGCTACTGCCAAAGATTATATTAGGAACGCTCAAATTAACCTCATACTTACACCAGTGCTTAAGAGGTTAAACACTATTTTTAGACTGACTAAAAGTATTGAACACAAGCTGACTCAAATTTTATCAAAACTCCAAGAAAAATCTCTACCACAACCAGGATATGCGATCGGCAATGTTATCAATTTGCTGTGTCAAATGCAAACAGATTTAACTGGCTATAACTTTTCCAATCTGACCGTTTGGCAAGCCTACTTACAAGGTGTGAATTTGCATAATGTTAATTTTGCCAACGCCGATTTAGCTAAGTCCGCCTTTTCTGAAACCTTAAGTATTATTACTTCAGTAGCATTTAGTTCAGATGGTAAACTATTAGCAGCAGGCGATGCTGATGCGAAAACTCATTTATGGCAAGTTGCTGATACTAGAGAAATTTTCACCTTATCGGGACATACCAGCCGTATATGGTCAGTTGCGTTCAGTCCAGATAGTCAGACTTTGGCTAGTGCTAGTGAAGACCAAACAGTGAAGTTGTGGGATGTTCGTGAAGGTAAGTGGCTCAGAACTTTGCAAGGACATAGCGATCGGGTACGGTCAGCCACTTTCAGTCCCGATGGTAACATTCTGGCTAGTGGCAGCGAAGATCGCACCGTTAAGCTATGGAATATTCACACAGGACAATGCCTCAAAACTTTGGAAGGGCATACCAGTTGCGTATGGCCAGTTGCCTTCAATCCTGATGGTAATATCTTGGCTAGTGGCAGTGAAGACAAAACAGTGAAGTTGTGGGACGTTGGTAAAGGTAAGTGCCTGAAAACTCTGCAAGGACATACCGGATGGATCAGGTCAGTTGCCTTTAGTCCCAATGGTAATATCATCGCAAGTTGCAGTGATGACCAGACTATTAAGCTATGGGATGTTCGTGAAGGTAAGTGCCTTAAAACTCTGCAAGGGCATACCAATTCGGTCAGGTCAGTTGCCTTTAGTCCCAATGGTAATATCATCGCAAGTTGCAGTGACGACCAGACCGTGAAGTTATGGGATATTCCTGAGGGTAAGTGCGTTAAAACATTACCTGGGCATACTAGTTGGGTATGGTCAGTTGCCTTCAGCCCAGATGGTCAAACTCTAGCGAGTGGCAGTGAAGACCAGACCGTGAAGTTATGGGATATTCAGGATATTCGTGAGGGTAAGTGCATTAAAACTTTACAAGGGTATACCCGTCGGGTACGAGCTATTGCTTTTAATCCAGATGGTCGCACCTTGGCAAGTGGTACTGACGATAAGACAATTAGATTATGGGATATTCATCAGGGTAAATGTTTCAAAACTTTGGAAGGGCATACCAGTTGGATCTGGTCAGTTGCTTTTAGCCCAGACGGTCATATTCTCGCTAGTGGTGGTGATGATCGCACTGTGAAATTGTGGGATATTCGTGAGGGAAAATGCCTCATAACCTTGCAAGGGCATACTAGTTGGGTAAGGTCGGTTGCCTTCAGCCCAGATGGTAATACTCTGGCTAGTTGCGGCGACGACCAAACAGTGAAGTTATGGGATGTTCACACAGGACAATGCCTCAGAACTTTGCAAGGGCATACCAGTTGGGTCTGGTCAGTCGCCTTTAGCCCAGATGGTCAAACTTTGGCTAGCGGTAGTGAAGACCAGACCGTGAAGTTATG
Organism: Tolypothrix sp. VBCCA 56010; assembly: GCF_050875635.1. Classification (NCBI taxonomy): domain Bacteria; kingdom Bacillati; phylum Cyanobacteriota; class Cyanophyceae; order Nostocales; family Tolypothrichaceae; genus Tolypothrix; species Tolypothrix sp. VBCCA 56010. The sequence goes on along the minus strand of NZ_JBPAOH010000010.1, from coordinate 82,360 downwards.
GGATTTCCGTGAAGGTAAGTGCCTGAAAACTTTGCGAGGGCATACCAGTTGGGTATGGCAAGTTGCCTTCAGTCCAGATGGAGAAATTCTGGCTAGTAGCGGTGATGACCAAATTGTTAAGTTATGGGATGTCCGCACAGGACAATGCCTGAAAAATTTACAGGGGCATAAGAGTCGTGTATGGTCTGTCGCCTTCAGCCCTGATGGACATATTTTGGCTAGTAGTGGTGACGATCAAACAGTGAAGTTATGGGATATCCACACAGGACAATGCCTGAAAACTTTGCTGGGGCATACCAGTTGGGTGCGATCGCTTACCTTCGGCTCAGATAATTCTATCCTAGCGAGTGGCAGCGAAGATGAAACAATTAAGCTTTGGGATATTAAAACCGGTGAATGCCTAAAAACTCTAAGAATTGAGAGAGTTTACCAAGGAATGAATATCTCTGGTGTAACAGGGTTAACAGCGGCTCAAAAAATGACTTTGAAAGCTTTAGGGGCAATTGAAGAAGAATAAAAGGTAAAAGGTAAAGAATAAATTCCGTCCATCCTTTTACCTTTTACCTTTCTATGTACCTGATGCTTATTTAATGTTAGCCTTTGTATCTCGCACTGCGGCAAAGAAAAATAATCCGGTGAGGGGAATGCTTAATGCCAAAATGATTGCGGTTGTTTGCATACCTAAATCGGGTTGTCCGGAAGACAGTTCAAATACTGAACCGACACCGGCGATCGCTGTTATACAACAACCTGCTAAAAACAATCCGCTTTTTGGAGTCATGATCATACTTCACACTACCTTATGCTACTGGTTTTACAGCTTGATAGGAGAAGCCATTCTTGGATAACTCCTGGTTCAACGTCAAAGAATTTTCTACGCGATCTACAAACAGCACTCCGTTGAGGTGATCCATCTCGTGCTGAATGCAGCGTCCGAGTAAATCGCCAGCTTTCAATGTCCGAGGGCGCCCGTTCTCATCTTTGTATGCAACTTCCACAACTTCTGGGCGCTTGACATCTATATATACGTTGGGAATGCTGAGACATCCTTCTTGAGCAACAACTATATCACGACTTACCTGTTTTATTGTCGGGTTAATTAAAACAAGTGGCGGATTAGCTGCATTATCCGGTTCGCAGTCGATGACAATTAGTTGTTTGTTAACTGCAACTTGGGGTGCAGCTAAACCAATACCATCTTTGCTGTACATAGTTTGCAGCATTTCGCGTATCAGTTGGCGAAGTTCGTCATCTACTTTGGCAATGCGCTTCGCGGGTTGACGCAAAACGCGATCGCCTAGATAGTGAAGTGACAAAGGCGGATTTTTTAACTTTTTTTTCTCAACAGAAATGCAAGAAGGCATGTTTCTCTATGGCTTAATTGAACAGTAGTGCTACTACTTCAATTCTATCAATCTGAGCCTGACAGCCAGTGAGGATTTCCCAACCAGATGAAAGAATAATACATTTGTAAGATTTATGGTATCAATCTAATGGGTACAAACTTTTTTCAACTCCACCCCTCTTGAGGTGGAGTTTATTATTGGAAATTTTACAAATGAATCAAAAGCGTCTCTCTACTGGAATACGAGGTTTTGACGAAGTTCTTCATGGTGGCTTTATCCCAGGTCGAGCTTATTTGGTGCGCGGCGGTCCAGGTTCTGGTAAAACTACACTAGGGCTGCATTTTCTCTCGGTGGGTGTAGCCAACGATGAACCGAGTATGTATATAACTTTCGGTGAACCGGCAGAACAAATCAAAAGTAATGGTGCAGCGATTGGTTTAAACACCGAAGCGATGCACTTTTTGGATCTCAGCCCATCTGCGGAATTTTTCAGCCAAATGGAAACTTATGATATATTCTCACCGGCTGAGGTAGAGCGAGAACCAACGACTCAAAAATTAATCGAGTCTCTGGATGAGATTAAACCCCAGCGAGTGTTTCTGGATGCAATCACGCAATTTCGCTATATGTCTACCGACGCTTTTCAGTTTCGCAAACAAGTGCTGTCATTTATGCGCTTTTTGTTAGAAGGTGGTGCGACGGTAATTTTCACTTCTGAAGCGAGCCGATCTGCTCCGGACGAAGATTTACAATTTATGAGCGATGGTGTGATTCACCTGCATAACAATAGCAAAGGTAGGACGCTGCAAGTTACTAAATTTCGCGGTTCTGACTTTCGCGGTGGTTTTCATGCGGTGCGCTTAACCGATAAAGGAATGCAAATCTTCCCCCGTCTGCAACCAGAAAATTACAAACGCGAATATACTAATCAGGCTATTGCCTCTGGTGTACCAGAATTAGATCAACTGCTGCACGGTGGTTTAGAGCGCGGTACGGTGACTCTTTTAACCGGTCCTACTGGTGTGGGCAAAACTACTATCGGACTTCAGTTTATGAAAGAAGCCGCAGGAAGAGGAGAGCGATCGGTAATTTACACCTTTGAGGAGACAGAAGAAGCTCTGGTGGCTCGTTCGGAAGGCGTTAATATTCCAGTTCACGCTATGATTAAATTCGGCACGCTGTCAGTTGTGCCAATCGATCCATTGCACTTAAGCGCCGATGAATTTGCTAATATCGTGCGTCAAGAGGTAGAAGAGAAACAAGCCCGGATTGTGATGATTGACAGCGTTGCTGGTTATCAATTGGCGATGCACGGTGACAATTTAATTACCAATTTGCACGCTTTATGCAAATATTTGCAAAATATGGGTGTGACGGTGATTGTCGTTAACGAGATGGAACACATCACTGGTGAATTTCGAGCAACAGATATTGGGATCAGCTACATTGCAGATAACATCATTTTTCTGCGCTATTTAGAAATTAAAGGAGAAATGCGGAAAGCGATCGGCGTTTTAAAGAAACGCTTGTCCGACTTTGAAAAAACATTACGGGAAATTGAGCTAACTCGTTACGGTATCAAGGTAGGTAAACCACTCAGCAAACTTAGAAAAATTCTCAGCGGCACTCCCGAATGGGCGGACAATTATGAAGGGGAAAAATGAGCGAAAAATCCCTGATTTTAACCGTAGACAGCAACAGCCGCAATCTGGAATTACTTAACCAATTTTTAAACAAACAAGGATATGAAACCATTGGTGTTAATAGTTTGTCAGAATTAGATCGCCAATTAAGCGAATTATCGGAGATTAAGTTAGTTATGTTAGATATTGCCGGTTTCGATCGCACTATTTGGGAACGCTGCGAACAACTCCAAAATCAACAAATTCCCTTTTTGGTTATCTCGCCTAAACAAAGCGCTACAATTCAACTTCAAAGTGTTGCTCACGGTGCTAGGAGTATGCTGGTTAAACCGCTTGTCATGCGACAATTATTAGCGTTGATTAAGAGTTTGTTGGGAGATTAGATATGTGTAAAATTTTGCTAATTATAGAACATAAAGAGAATCGCCGCTTACTATCGGAATGGTTGGAAACACGTTACGAAGTATTTTCACCTGATTCTGATGATGAATTGCCTAGCTTGCAGCAATCTTTTGATTTGTGTATTATTTGTGCTAGAAAGCTGGATCGATACAGTAATTGGTTACAAGCTACTAAAAAAGCTCAAGAACCGTTATTTTTACCTTTTTTATTAGTTACATCTCGCCGAGATGTGGGGATGGTGACTCGGCATTTATGGCGAAGTATACATGAGCTGATTGTTACTCCCATAGAGAAAGTGGAATTGCACGCACGGGTAGAAATGCTGGTTCAAAGGCGCAAATTGTCTTTAGAATTGAAGCTAGCTAACGATAATTTGCAACAAATCAACGAAATAAAAACTCGCTTTATTTCCATAGCTTCTCATGAAATTCGCAATCCACTACATACAATTTCAGCTTATGCACAAATACTCCTCCACCGTTCTAGCGAGAAATTAACTGAAGAAAAAAAGCAGGAATTTTACCTAAAAATTAAAGTTTATGTAAAAAAAATTACAGATATTTTAGATGATATATTATTATTGTCGAAAGGAGAATTAGGAAAGCAAAAAATAAATAAAATTCCAATTAATTTAACTGAGTTTTGCGAGCAAGTGATTCAAGAAACTCAATTGATTAATAAGAATATAATTAACTTTGATTGTGAAGCTAAATATATAAATGCTTGTATTGATGAAAAGCTGTTACGACATATTCTGACTAACTTACTAACAAATGCCATTAAGTATTCACCTAAAGACAGTCCAATCGATTTGGAATTAATTTCTAATGAATCAGAGGTAATTTTTCAGATTAAAGATAAAGGTATTGGCATTACTCCAGAAGACCAACAGCATTTATTTGAGTCATTTTATCGTGCCAGTAATGTAGGAAACATTCCCGGCACAGGTTTGGGATTAGCGATCGTCAAACAGTGTGTTGATTTACATGGTGGTAAAATTGCAGTTAAAAGCGAAGTTGGGGTAGGAACTACTTTTATTGTTACATTGCCAATAGGTAATACTCAAAAAGAAAATGTGCCAAGACTTGAAGACAGCCTTGACGAATTGAATTCGCGGTTATACAAACAAAGTTCGTCTACGCTAACTTCTGAATAATTAGCAGCACCAGTTAAGAAAATTAAATTGTCGGGTGCCCTACTCTCGCAGCTAACGCACCATTAACAGTCTAGTATGGGTAGGGTCCGTTATGGCGGAACGCCTAACGCACCGCTTTGATATTTAAAAAAATCTAAGTATATGTAGTATATGTAGCCTAACGCATCGCAATAGATTATAAAAACGGTGCGCTCTTCCTAACCGCATAACACACCCTACTGAATAATTCGGGACTTAATATTTTAATATTAATAAATATAAATAGTCCCAATGAAGGAATTCTTGAAAGGTTAACTTCATATTCAATGCAAAGGGGTGGATGAAAACGAGATGTAAGCGCGACAAGTCGCTCCCTCTTAGTACGCACTGCTTGAAGCATTATTTATAACGCATACTTAGGCATTTTTGTAAAGTGCCTAATATTTACAGAAAAATGGCAAAGATAAATATAAAAAAATTAGGTTGTAACAAACAGTACTAAAATATGCGCTAACATCCATTAACCTAATTAAAGCCAAAAGTGTAATTCAGGCTACATAACAATGCGCCTAGAGCAGTTGCAAGCCTTTCTAGCGATCGCAGAAACTGGCAGCTTTCAACAAGCAGCGAGAAAATGTGGTGTCACCCAATCAACTATCAGTCGCCAAATTCAGGCACTGGAAGCAGATTTGGGCTTAGAATTGTTTCACAGAACAGGACAAGCAAAACTGACTTTGGGGGGTGAGAGGATGCTACCCCGTGCCCGCAAAATTTGCTTAGAGTGGCAAAGTGTCACCCAAGAGTTAGCAGATTTAGTCGCAGGAAAGCAGCCAGAACTTTGTATCGCTGTAATTCACTCGTTGTGTGCTTATTATCTACCACCAATTCTGCAAAAATTTTGTCATGAATATCCAGATGTGCAATTGCGAGTAACATCATTAGGAAGCGATCGCGCTTTAAAAGTCCTCAAAGATGGACTAGTAGATATGGCAATTGTCATGAATAATCGCTTTCTCACCACCGCTAGAGAAATGGTGGTAGAAACGCTATTTGATGAACCTATAGAATTACTATTAGCCGCCAATCATCCCCTAGCGCAACACGATCGCGTTTCTTGGTCGGAAATAATTCGTTATCCCCAAGTAGTTTTTAAAGATGGTTATGGGATGCAACGCTTGGTGCAGGATAGATTTGAGCGTCTAGAAGCCACACTTCAAGCAGCTTTAGAAGTAAATACTTTAGATGCTTTCCGGGGAGTGGTACGTCAAGGAGAACTAATAGCTTTGCTACCTCACTCTGCATTAGTCGAAGCACGTCTTGACCCTACCCTTGCAGTTCGTCCCTTAGCCTGCAATGCTAACACTAGTTTGTCAGATAATTCTAATTTAACTCGTCGCGTTGTCATGGTGACAACAGGCGATCGCCTGCAAATTCCCCCCATCCAGTACTTTTGGCAATTGGTGCAGGAAAATATACCACCACAGTTTGATTCATTAAAGCGATCGGCTTGTTAATTGTTAATGGGCATGGGGCATGGGGCATGGGGCATTGGGCATTGGGCATTGGGCATTGGGCATTGGGCATTGGTAATAATTCTTTCCCATGCAACTCTTTCCCCTGAAGAAAATTCCCACTACCCACTATCCACTACCCATTACCCACTACCCACTACCCATTACCCACTACCCATTACCCATTACCCATTACCCATATGAGCAATATATTTAGAGAATTACTAAAGAAAGTTGGCAGCGGAAACCACACAGGAGAAAATTTAACTCGTGCGGAAGCAGCTTTGGCAACGAAGATGATGCTGCTGGGTGAAGCGACACCAGCGCAAATCGGTGCGTTTTTAATTGCCCACCGCATCAAACGTCCCACGGGGGAAGAGTTAGCGGGAATGTTGGATGCTTATGAAGAACTAGGACCACTACTGCAAAGTATTAACTCTGCGCGTCCGGTGATAGTTTTAGGTATACCTTATGATGGCAGAAGCCGCACCGCACCCATCAGCCCGGTGACGGCTTTGCTGTTAGCTTCTGCGGGACAATCTGTAGTGATGCATGGTGGCGATCGCCTGCCGACAAAATACGGTATACCCTTGGTAGAAATTTGGCAGAAGTTAGGAGTTGATTGGACTGCACTGACACTAGAAAAAACTCAGCAAATATTTGAAAAAACGGGCATTGGCTTTCTTTATACGCCTCGGCATTTTCCGTTAACTAATAGTATTTGGGAGTACCGCGACCAACTAGGCAAGCGTCCACCTTTTGCGACAATGGAGTTAATTTGGTGTCCTTATGCTGGCGATGCTCATGTTATTGCTGGGTTTGTGCATCCACCCACAGAAGGAATGTTTCAACAAGCTTTGACGCTGCGGGGAGTAAGCAAATTTACATTAGTAAAGGGATTGGAAGGTAGTTGTGATTTACCACGCGATCGCACTGCAATCATCGGCTTATCTGCACCATTAGCACCGCAACAACAAGGTTTAACAGCGATAGAAAGATTGCTTCTCGCTCCGCGTGACTACAACTTCACTACCAAGAATGTACCCCTGGAAACTACTGAACAACTAGTAGCGGATATGCAATGTGTGTTAAGTGGAAAACCTTCCGAACTGATGCAAACAGCCTTATGGAATGGCGGGTTTTATCTATGGCGAAGTGGTATTTCTTCAGATATGCAAGCGGGTATAAATAAAGCGGAAGAATTATTTAGTAATGGCGCAGTATCCGCAAAACTTCAAGAACTTACTCAAGTTGTAAATTCGGTTTCCAAAGCAGTATATCAGGCAGTTTAATTGTTAAAATTAACTAGATGGGCATAAATAAACGCTCCTTAACGTAGTAACGGCTTTAGCCGTTAAAATCCCGACTCGACGAGCGGTAAACCGCTCACCCTTCGGGTTCGCCAGTCGCTCATGGGGGAGACCCCCAAGACCGCGCTGGCTCACTACGAACCAGGATCGTTTATTTATGCCCATCGACTTGAGGAATATCGCACATGAGCAAAATAGAAGTACGGCGATTAAACTTTGATTTTTCCGCAAATACTGAGAAATATTGGTTTAACCAAAGTGTTTTCAAAACCCACTTATTTAATAGCATTACAATTAGCGCTCCGGAAATTGAAAAATATCTGATTCTGAATGTCAAAAAAAGAATCAACTTTCTTGACAATCCGCAACTGAAACAACAAGCTCAAGCTTTTATATGTCAAGAAGGACAACATTCGTACCAGCATACAAAATTCTGGAATAATTTACGCGCTTCTGGCTATAAATTCGATACTTTTATTCGCTGGGGACAGACTATTCTTTTTGATATTCTGGAACGGCAAATGAGTCTTAATTTCAATTTAGCCATTGCTGCCGGAATTGAACATTTAACAACTTTGATAGCTGAGTTTGCTTTAGAAACTGACTTATTTGCAGAAGCTGAACCGGAGTTAAAGCAACTTTTTGAATGGCACGCATTAGAAGAACTTGAACACAAAACAGTTTTATATGATGTGCTGCAAAATGCAACTAATAATTACCTGTTGCGTCAAGTGGGTATGTTCGTAGCCCATATTTTGATTTTATTGTTTCTGAATTTGGGTTTAGCGATATTGCTATATCAAGACAGAAAACTCTTCGATAGAAAAGTATGGCAGGAATTTATTGAGTTTTGGCTGACTAAAGATAAATTTTTGTACAAAGCATTATTTAACGCCAGAGATTATTTGAGAAAGGACTTTCATCCTTCACAAAACGATAATCTTTTCTTGATTGACAAAGTGAAAGTCTAATCGCTTAAGATTAAATAAGAGATTTAATCATCTGTTTAATTTCGAGGCACAACAGGTAAAATTAATCCTTCACGGGCTAGTAATGCTTCAGAAAAAGCATTTTTAATTTCTGTTTGCACAGAGTCGAGAAAATCATCGCGATCGTCTGGGTGGTGATGTGAAATAACTAACCGTTTCACCCCAGCTTGATGAGCCAAATTCACAGCAGTTTTCCAAAGTAAGTCAGCGCATTCATGGCTGCGAGCTGTTGGGGGAGTGTATGTAGCATTAGCTATCAGCAAATCTACGCCTTCAATTAGCTGTTTAATACATCCAAGCTCGATTTCGTCGGCACCCTGATACAAATCTGTCATGTAGGCAACGCTGTAATTTTTCCAGGAAACTCGGTATCCTGCCGATCGCTGATTTTGATTGATCAACGCAGTTTCAATCGTCACATCGTCTAAAATTACCTTGCTACCCGAAGTCAAATTGTTAAACAGCAATTCTGCCTGCATCACCTGCAAAGGATAAGGAAAATGCGGTTGCAGCATCTGATCGCATAAAGACTGCTTAATAGAAGCGCCATTTGAGGCAGCTGTACCGTAAATATGAAAGCAATTTTCTGAAACAAATGCAGGGGCAAAAAAAGGAAAGCCTTGGATGCGATTTGATTGAGAGTTGGTAAAAAATAAATGCGCTATTACTGGACCTGAGAGTTCTAGCCAACTTCTTCCCAGGATGCGTAAACCTGTACCGCCATCAAAAATCAAGCGTTTTCCAGCTACGCGCATTTCTACACAAGCAGTATTACCACCATAGCGGCTAGTATCGCCGCAGGGGGTGGCTATTAAACCCCGCACACCCCAGAATTGGACGATAAATTCTTCGGCGGGATCGTTGGTTGAAGTAGTTTGTTTGACGTTGTGGGAACCTGACAACTCAGTATTTGACATTTTGCTTATAACTAGACTTTACTGAGCAGGTCATCGTAGTGCCGCACTTGGGAGAGTCGGTTTTTTTCATCTACAATGACAACCGTAGGAGAGTAATTTTTTAACTCTTCTGTGGTGAACTGCCCGTAAGCCATTATAATCAAGCGATCGCCGATAATGCCTAGACGTGCCGCAGCCCCATTTAATTCAATTGCTCCTGAGTTGGCTGGAGCGGGGATCGCATAAGTAATGAAACGCTCGCCATTGGCAACATTCACTACTTGCACCTGCTCGTAGGGTAAAATGCCAGATTTATCTAACAAAACTTGGTCGATGCTGATACTACCGACGTAATTGATATCTGCCCCCGTGAGGGTGCAGTTGTGAATTTTTGCCAAAAGGAGCGTGCGCTGCATTACTTTTAGGGGTTTTGTGCCAATTGAGCTATCAAGAAAGAATACAGTATTCAGAATTCAGGAGTCAGCATAATATGTTACGTTTTGCCTGGGATGAATAAACGGCGATCGCTTGCACCCCCTGCTCATAGTATAGAGCCTGGAGGAAAAATGCTTGTGGCAGTAAGAAACCTTACTCAAATTGGGATATTGCTAACTTCACAAATTCTGAATTCTTGACTTTGGTTAATTTGTTCAGGTAGTTTCCGAATCTGAATCTCGACCTTTTTCGCTACCAGCTTTGATGCACTGTTCTACTAAGGGCATAACCTGGTCAACATCTAGCCAACCGCGAATTTCTGTCACCTTTTTTTCCAAATTTTTATAACTGCGGAAAAATTCGGCAATTTCATCCAATCGGTGTGCTGGTAGGTCTTTGAGGGATCTGATGTCTTTATAGCGTGGATCTTTGTCGGGTACGCAAAGAATTTTTTCATCGCGATCGCCCCCGTCAATCATCTCTAACATCCCAATCGGTCTTGCTGCAATGATACACCCTGGAAAGGTTGGCTCGTCAATTATCACCATCCCATCCAACGGATCGCCATCATCAGCCAGCGTGTTGGGTACAAAACCATAGTCATAGGGATATTGTACCGAAGAATAAAGTACTCGGTCTAGGGCAAAAGCTTGTAAGTCTTTGTCGTATTCGTATTTATTTTTACTTCCGCCAGTAATTTCAATCAGAACGTTGATTAGACCTGGTTTAGGTTGGGCAGGAATACGGGATAAGTCCACAGTAAAAATCCTCAGCTAACAGTGAATCATGGGCGCACGCAACGGTGAGACCAGCCCCCGACGGGCGCGGTAAGCGAGCGATCGATGGGGGACTGGCGAACCCGAAAGGCTCCCCGTGTAGAATTTTAGGCTAATATGGACATATCCCAAAATACTTAGTTCAAACGGTTTCATTTGCGGAGTATGCTTTCTTCATCGAGAATCTTTGCATTGTCAATAAATTAAGTATGCAAAGCGTGCCTAAATCCCTAGCTTTTCAAAAAAGTTTAAACGGCTTCCCAAGTTTTGAACTCAGGAAACTTATACTCGGACTTATCGAAAGCGGAGTCATGAAAAATTCGCTCTGATATTCTGACGCGAATATTCGCGCCAAAGAAAGCTTTCTGTTATCACTTTCTTGTTTTTGGAATTATACTGTTAATTTTTGTTTAATATTCACTAGTTTTTATGTTGTACATAATGGGTTGCTGATTATTCTGAACGCTGGTTGAAGAATAATTAGCGATGACAAAGATTGGTAACGTTAGAGTTAACAGAGCGATCGCTGTTCCCACAATGTCTGCCAAACGATGGGAATATGTGTCGGGATTGGCAGACTGGCTATTTGAATTCATAGAAGATTGCAGGTTTTCACATCACTTGTTGCTCAACTCTCATACTTGAGAGTCTTGCTGTTATATTTAGCTACTTTTAAATTATAGGCTATTTAGTATTCAATAATATCATCCACTTATTAAACTGTCATAATATTCTTTTTTCATACCAAAGATATTTGATACTAAGCCGCAATTGAGCTACTCTTCTTTATTAGTGACTAATATCTCAATATACTTCATGGTACGGTGTAATGGATAGATTCAGCATCTGGGGCAACAACAGCATTAAAAATTACAATTATTTTTGTATTTTAGATTACTAAAAAAAGAGATTTTCCTTCATTTTTTACAATGACAACATCCGAAAACGCTTTTGCAAAGGGCGTTTTGCGGTGATAACTTGTTGTTTAATACCGAGTATACATACCGAATAATTACCCACAAGGTATCTGTGTTTTCGATAATTATAAGTAGTTACACGAGAATTTTTTGTCGAGGCGATCGCAACTTGAGCAATAATCAATTTTCATCATAATTCACACCGAATAAATACAGATAAATCAAAAGTGTTTTAAATTGTTAATCAGTGATTATAAGGAAGAAAAATGTTTAAAACTTTGAAGTGATAATCTGAGTGATATTACTTTAATTTTGTCAATCTATATATAGGTAGAGTATAAATACTTTTACCTAATATAAAAGTCAATGATTAATACAAAATCAAAATTAATAAAGCTATCAGTCAAAAGCTGAAAAAAATTACGATGGAAAAAAATGATAAATCTTATAACAATTTAATAAATAAACGAAACGAAAAAAACCGCCACTAAAATAGGGCGGTCTGGTTAAGCAATCGGAGGGTAATTACAGCTTACTCTGCCAATAATGAAGATTGTTGTAGCGAAGTTTGCATTTGTGGATAGTTGCTAATTGGGAATTGGGAATTGGGCATTGGGCAATGGGCAATGGGCATTGGGCAATGGGAATTAAAGAAGCGGCTTTTCGATTTTGCGGGTTCTAATACAATTCTTTCCATGCCCCATGCCCTATGCCCATTCCCCATTCCCCATTCCCCTAACCTTTACCATAAGCACTCATCGGTTCTTTGATAAAACGGATGTAAAGATGCTTAAACGTAGATTTAATGACGCGAGGCATTCCAAAATCGATAGGCATTAATTTATCTGGTAGACGCCAATCATTTATTTTTAATGAGTCAGGATGTAAGTGGGGAAAGTCAATTGACGCAAGTTCCGGATATAAACCCAACCGCTTTGACGCAGCGAGAGTAGGTACTTGTTCCGGTGCAACATTGAGGACTTCTACCATTGCCCTATCGAGGGCAAATACATTTGCAGATGCCGCTAAAACGCCGAGTGGACGAGGTTCCCCACCGCTGGGACCATTACCTTCATGACCGATGATGCCATCTAAAAGAGTTAAATCTGGGTTAATTGCCCTAGCAGTTTCTACTAACATTTCTCCAAATCGGTTGGCATCTTTCCCCGCTTCCATGTGCCACCAAGCTTTCATTTTGCCGGGAACGCAACCAAAGAGGTTTTTTACGCCTAGTGTTAAGGTTAGTTGGGCATGAGATTTTAGCTTAGGCAAATTAATGACTACATCTGCTTCCATCGCTTCTTTGCACAGCAGCAGATGGTTAAAGTTTTCGTTGACGGTTTCGTAACGCGATCCGTGAAAATCTATAATCGGAAGATTGAGTTCAAGGGTAATCGGGAGATAGTTGTTTGCGATCGCTACTGCCTTAGCACTCCCAAAAGCAGGACTATCTCCCAAAAATGGCTTACCACCAGCCTCAATCACCATCTTGGCTACTTCATAAACTAATTCGGCGCGGGTGGTACACTCTTTACCCGGACGCGCACCCGTGAGTAAATTCGGTTTTAGCAAAACCCGTTGTCCTGGTTTGACAAAAGCCTGCATTCCACCCAAAGGTTCTAACAGCGTTGCTAAAGATTCCCGTAACGCCTCTTGTTCGTAGGAAGTAGCCCGAATCAAACTGACAGATGGTTTTTGATGCATGGATGGGGAATGGGGCATGGGGCATGGGGCATGGGGCATGGGGGAGGCAGTGCGTTGCGGAGGTTCCCTCCGTTGTAGCACCTGCCGTCATGGGGCATGGGGCATAGGGCATGGAAAAAATCTCCCATTGCCCATTGCCCATTGCCCAATGCCCTAATCCCTTATTCCTTTTTAATCTATTTCTGTGTCAAGTGCCCTGAGGGGTAAGATACCGCTCATCTGTTCTAGATTTAACACTTGGGCTAATTCCTCATCGTTCATCAGATTTTTTTCTAAGACAATCTGCCTTAGGGATTTACCAGTTTCTAAAGATTCTTTGGCTACAGCCGCAGCATTTAAATAGCCTATATGGGGATTTAATGCCGTGACTAAAGCTAAACTACCTTCAGCGTAAGCTAAACAACGATCGCGGTTGGCGGTAATTCCTTTAATGCAGTTAGAGGTAAGTGCTTTGATGGTATTTCCTAAAATTTCGATGCTGTGAATCAGGTTGTAGGCAATCAACGGCATCATCACATTTAATTCTAATTGTCCGGCTTGGGCGGCGAGAGCGATCGCGCTGTCGTAACCCATCACCTGAAAACACACCATTGAGGTCATCTCTGCCATCACTGGGTTATATTTTCCGGGCATAATTGAAGAACCCGGTTGCACTGGTGGCAATTGAATTTCTTTCAAACCTGTTTTTGGACCCGAATCCATCAACCGCAAATCGTGAGATATTTTGACTAAATCCTGTGCTAAGTTGCGTAAAGCACCAGAAACACTAACAAATGGTGCCATACTCTGCATGGCAGCCATCAAGTGAGGTGCAGGTTCTAAAGGACAGTCAATCAATTCTGAAATAACTTGCACTACACGAGCGCGATAATCAGGATGAGTATTCATCCCCGTTCCGGCTGCGCTACCTCCCAAACCCAGCACCATCAAATCCCCAGAAGCTGTATAAATGCGGTTTTGGTGTTCTGTGATAATTTGTGCCCAAGCGCGGAAATTTTCACCCAAGCGCACAGGTACAGCGTCTTGCATGTGAGTTCTGCCAGATTTGACGATATCTTGAAATTCGTCGGCTTTTTCTTCGAGGGATGCGATCGCATTATCTAAAGCTGGCTGCAACGTCTTTGACAACGCTAATAAGCCACCGATGCGAATTGCCGTGGGAATCACATCATTGGTAGACTGTCCGTAGTTTACGTGGTCATTCGGACTAACTTGCTTGTAATTGCCTTTTTCATAGCCGAGAATTTCTAAGGCGCGATTTGCCAGTACTTCGTTAACATTCATGTGGTGAGAAGTTCCGGCTCCTGCTTGATAAATATCTACCACAAATTGATCGCGAAATTTACCCGCAAGTATTTCATCAGCCGCTTGCACAATTGCTTGACTAATTGACTGGGGTATGCATTTTAATTCCCCGTTGACGATGGCGGTAGCTTTTTTAATGATAATGCCAGCACCTACGTAAGTATATAGAGGTTTGATGCCGCTGATGGGGAAGTTTTCCATTGCCCTTAGCGTTTGGATGCCGTAATAAGCGCTACTAGGGATTTGGCGATCGCCCATTGAATCGCGTTCTGTGCGGAATTGGGAGTCTGTTTGAGTCATAGTATTCTTGAGGAAATCTCAGAAAACAGATCATCCCATAGCTTGATGAGAATAATCTCACGCAAAGGCGCATTCGTCGCAAAGTTTTTTTTGGGGGTAGCTGAGATACTTAAATAATAGGTTATTTACCCTAATAACAGATGACTCTACCAAATTGGATTACTTTTTCTCGCCTTCTGGGTATACCATTTTTGCTTTATGGTTTATATAATCCGACACCTCAATTGAGATGGGTGTGTATGTATGTTTTTCTTGTGGCTGCGCTGACTGATTGGTTAGATGGTTATTTGGCACGAAAACTCAACCAAATTAGCGAGTTAGGTAAATTTCTCGACCCGTTGGTAGATAAATTGCTGGTACTGGCGCCGTTATTGGTTTTGATTGAGTTAGGACGAGTTCCAGCTTGGGGAGTATTTTTAATTTTAGGACGAGAGTTAGCGATCGCAGGTTGGCGAGTTAATCAAGCTACAATTACCGGGGCGAATATTTGGGGTAAGCTGAAAACGGTAAGTCAGATAGTGGCGATCGCGCTTTTAATTGCACCTCTTCCTCAAGTGTGGCAGATGCCTTGCCTGGTTGCTTTTTGGGTTTCTGTGGCTTTGACGTTAATTTCTGGGGCAATTTATCTTTTACCGCCCAAAAGCAGCACCCTAAATGATACTTTATAATCAGCTTCGCGAAGCTTCAGAATAAGGAAGAAGACGAATGAAGCCGCAGTATACCATTCTTATTCAGTGGTCAACCGAAGATCAAAAGTACATTGTCTGCCTACCTGAGTTTGGTCCCTACGCACATACTCATGGAGACACCTATGGAGATGCTGTCAAGAATGGTGAGGAAGTTTTAGAGCTTTTGATTGAAGATTATCAAGCACAAGGAAAACCATTGCCAGAACCAATAACAGCAAATGTTGCTTTTCAGTTCGTCTAAAGAAATGGTTAATGACTCAATTTTATTCTGACATTACTTGCGGTTAAGGAATCAGCATAGGTTTATTTAAAGAACTCTGTATCAAACCTTCACGGTACATTTCCCAAGCGAGGGAAGTGTGAACTATTTTATCTAAGTCGTTGTATTTCGGTTGCCAACCTAGTACTTTAGAGATTTTATCTGCACAAGCTGTCACGCAAGCTGGATCGCCTGGACGACGGTCTGTTTCGATAACGGGAAAATCCACCCCAGAAATTGCCTTTACCCGTTCAATCACTTGTCGCACGCTGTAACCTTGTCCGTAACCGCAGTTGATAATTTGGCTTTCACCGTTTTCTTCCAGGTAGCGCAAAGCATCTAAATGTGCTGATGCTAAGTCTTCAACGTGGATATAGTCACGAATTCCGGTGCCATCTGGTGTGGGAAAATCAGTACCAAAAATTTGCATTGCTGACTTGCGCTTGAGTGCTGCATTAATTGCAGCTGCAATCAAATGAGTTGCATTCGGTGATATTTGCCCTAATCTTCCACCAGGTTCCGCACCTGCTACATTGAAATAGCGTAGTATTACGTAGCGCAGAGAAGATGCTGCTGCGTAGTCTTGAATCAGCCATTCGCTCATCAGCTTTGAGCGTCCGTAAGGATTAATCGGCTGTGTTGGAACTGACTCAGTAACCGGATTTTCTCCTACTTCTCCATAGACTGCTGCTGTACTGGAAAAAATAATCTGGTTG
The DNA here is from genome assembly GCF_050875635.1 of Tolypothrix sp. VBCCA 56010. Lineage (NCBI taxonomy): Bacteria > Bacillati > Cyanobacteriota > Cyanophyceae > Nostocales > Tolypothrichaceae > Tolypothrix > Tolypothrix sp. VBCCA 56010. Next base: position 66,027 of record NZ_JBPAOH010000010.1, on the reverse strand, counting down.
ACATTCATCACACTACAGCAACGTAGCAAGTTCAAAGTATTGCGGGTGTTGTTGGCGTAGTAGTCGAGGGGACGGACAACCGATTCTGGTACACTCAGACTGGCGGCAAAATGCAGCACTGCACTAAATTGATGCTTGGCAAAGACTTGATAAAGATGCTCGGTGTCTGCCAAATCGCCGATAATCAATTCACCGTGCAATACAGATGTCGGGGAACCTGTAGAACAATTATCGTAAACTACGACATCGTAGCCAATTTCCCCCAGTTGACGGACAACGTGGGAACCGATGTAACCAGCACCCCCAGTGACTAATACTTTGTTTTTCATCTCCCTTTTCCTAACAAAACAACTCGAATGGTTTTGAAGGCGATCGCCATATCCAACCAAATAGAATAATTCTTGATGTAGTAAAGGTCATAAGCTAGTTTTTCGTAAGCATCCTCAATCGATGCACCATAAGGATACATCACCTGTGCCCAACCTGTGATTCCTGGCTTTACCAAATAACGCACTTCATAATAGGGAATCGCTTCTTTAAGTTTGACATCAAATTCCGGTCTTTCTGGACGCGGACCAATCAAGCTCATCTCACCACACAGCACATTCCAAATTTGCGGTAGTTCGTCAATTCGCATTACTCGCAACCAATATCCAACTTTGGTGATACGTGGATCGCGTTGACTTGCCCACTGCGCTCCTCGTTTCTCTGCATCTTGATACATCGAGCGGAATTTGTAAACCTTAAATGGTTTGCCATATAATCCGCTTCGGAACTGACTGTAGAACACAGGACCCGGACTATCTAACTTGATTGCCAAAGCTGCAAGCAGCATCAACGGAGACACAAGGATAAATAATACCCCGGTGATAATCAGGTCTGTAACCCGCTTCAGCTTCATGCTTAAGTAACCAGGCATTAAGTGAAAACCAGCACTAAAAGCCAACCATTTATCCTGCAAGAGAGCTGAGGGAAGTTTGTACCATAAGGTTTCGTAAAAATCTGGTAGCCTGTAAACCGGAATACCTCGCAGCCGTATTTGCATCAACTGCTGCAACTGTGTTTCGGAAAACTCGATTTGATTTGCGACTATCACCGCAGACCAAGATTGCGAAATCCATGCAGACAACTCGCTTGTGTATCCGACGCAATTGAGATTCATCTGTGCTAAATCAGTGGTGTCTTGGTCTGTTTGAGCTAGTACAACCAGCTTTCCTAATGGATTTAGCTCTAGTAAGTGTTGTGCAAATTTGATTCCGCTTTCACCTGCACCGAGCATCAGTAAACGACTTTGCTGTGCTTGCGATCGCATCCATTTTCTGGCATATAGCCGAGAAATTATTGCCCAGATGGTAAAGATTGCCAAGCTTGGTAATAGAATACCCCGCCCTGCCACGGTATAATTTCCCCAAGCACCAAATAGGTAAATCAAGGCAGAGGTAAAGATACTAACACCGATGCTGCCAATCAAAATTCTTGCTGGTGTCCGCAAACCTGCAATTTGTCTGTCTGGATGGTAAGCGTCTACCAAATAAAGCTCGACCAAAACCAACAACACAAAACCCCAAACAAACGGATCGAACTTATTTAGTGGTTCACCTAAACGCAACCAAAGCGCGATCGCTACACAAATAAACAAGCCAAAAATGTCCCCCAGTAAGAGCAGTATAGGTAAGCTGCGTATTACGCTAGGCAACCTAGTACTGGTCGGGGAACTGACATAACTCGTAAGACTCATGATTTTTCTTACTATTCAGTATCCTGATATTGATTTATTTGGTAGAAGCAACCTCATAATTCTCACTCCTAGCAATACAGATAAGCTGCGTACTATGCTAGGCAATCTAGTACTGTTGGGGGAACTAACATAACAAACTAAGACGAGTGCGATACTCAACCCTAGTTTTTTTGTGTCATGGCATACCAACAGTTGAAAAACGTTAGTCTGCCGTGTTTTTTGCACACTTAGACTTTTTCGGTACGTTGTCTAATATTCACGCCTCATTTTACCAGTAAATTTTTTTAAAGCTAAGGTAACTTTCATGACATGTACAGTCAACTTACCCAAACTGTATCCAGGCAATTCTACTGATGCAACAAATTTATGATAGGTGCTTTATGTGATTTTTGATTTAAAGATTAAATAAAGCAATAATTTTATCTTGCAGACACAAGCATACTGAAACTAATAATCATACTTTTGATATTTTTTATACTTATTAACTCAGTATTATTTTTGATTGTAAAATAACTGAGCAAAAGTCCAAAATCGAAATATAAAAAGCATAAATGACAGTAAAAGCCAGAATTTGCTTTTAAACAAGTTCGATAATTTTTCGGTCTAGAAATCTATTTGCCGAATTCGATTTCAGAAAACTAACCTCAACCTAAGTAAAAATACGAACATAAATATACGTAAATATTTTTTTCTTCAATAAAAACGTATCAACTTTATTTAAAGTTTCAGTAAATATAACTAAAAATGTCTTGATATTCGAGCAATTTTCCTGTGAGAAGAACTATATATGAAGTATAAAAATAAATACGATCGCGAAAAAATTGCAAGTAGCTAATCATAAGCACTTCAAATTGAGCGTAGTTTTTATACTCATTGCTTAATTAATTGTTGTTTACTTTTGTCTAAATAGTTACCCTGGCAATTTAACGATTGAAGGGTAGCACTACTAAGTACTTCAGATAAATTTTGCAACATATGCCATGCCCTCTAACCAAGAAGACCAAAACTCCTTAGATTTGCAACAATACTCGCTGATTTTCAAAAGGCGTTGGCTAGTCATAGCTGTAGTGACCTGCTCAGTCTTCGGATTGTCAGCTTTAACTGCCTTCAGGCAAAAACCAATTTATGAAGCACAAGGCAAGTTGCTTTTCAATAAAACCGATCGCGTTTCTTCGCTGACAAGTCCCTCGGCATCAGTTGGAGAGTTAAGGGGTGTAACTGAACTAAGCAGCCCATTGGATACAGAAGCAGAGGTAATTCGTTCTAACCCGCTAGTTGAGAAAACCATCACCAACCTCAAGCTGACAGATAAGCAAGGAACACCCCTAGAAATAGATGAGTTTCTCGAAAAACTCAAGGTTAAGAGCTTGAAGGGTACAGACATCTTGGCGATTTCTTACAACAGTAGCGATCCAAAAGAAGCCGCAGCTGTTGTGAATTCGCTGATGAGATATTACCTGGAGAACAATATTAGCGTCAATCAAACCCAGGCGACAGTCGCAAAAAGATTTTTGAGCAAGCAATTGCCTGAGGTTGAGGGAAGGGTAGCAAGAGCAGAGGCAGGTTTGCGTCGGTTTAAAGAAGAAAACAAAGTAGTTGCCTTAGATCAAGAAGCTACCACAGGTGTGGAAAGACTTACAGCTTTATCAGACCAGATAACCCAGGCTCAGTCAAATTTGGTAGATGCCGAGACTCGCTCACAACTTCTGCAACGTCAATTGAAATTGAATTCGCAGCAAGCTGTGGATATGGGCAATTTAAGCCAATCAAAAGCTGTGCAGGAGGCGTTAACAGAATATCAGAAAGCGGAAAACGAGTTAGCGGTGGCACAGACTCGCTATACAAATAAACATCCTCAGATCGGTAATTTGATGGCAAAAGAAGCTGCCCTGAAAAAGCAGTTAGAGGTGAGAATTGGCGAAAATGTTGGCAAGCAACCTGTGTCCCAGCAGAATTTGCAGATGGGAGAACTCAAACAAAACCTAACTGCTCAGTTGGTGCAGTCGTATGTAGAACGTTCAGCACTAGCCAACCGAGTCACGGTTTTGAAGAATGCATACGCACTTTCACAAAAACGCTTGAGTGTCTTACCTAAACTGCAACAAAAACAGCAACAGCTAGAGCGACAGTTGCAAGTAGCTAGAGCAACTTATGAAGAATTGTTGAAGCGATCGCAAGAAGTGGAGGTAGTAGTAAATCAAAATGTCGGCAATGCACGAGTGGTATCTGCGGCTTTAGTTCCCAACAAAGCAAATTCCAAGATTATACCCTACCTAGCGCTGGGTGGATTTCTGGGAATCTTGCTGGGTGTAGGGATAGCTTTGATCTTGGAAGCTATGGATCGATCCCTGAAAACTCTTGAACAAGCCCAGCAGCTATTTGGTTATCCTTTACTAGGTACAATTCCTCACTTTGGTCAAAAAGCGAAGGGTGGTAAAGAGTCTTTAGTAGAACTGCCAGTCAGAGATAATCCTCATTCACTAGCAAGTTCAGCCTTTGAGATGCTTCAGACGAACTTGGATTTTAGCATCTCTGATAAACCACTGAAAATAATTGCGGTGGTTAGTTCAACTCCAGGTGAAGGTAGGTCATTTGTGGCAGCGAACCTGGCAGTAGCTAAGGCACACATGGGACGCAGGGTGTTGTTAGTAGATGCGGACATGCGTCACTCTTGTCAACAGGAAATCTGGAAATTATCTAACCCAATCGGATTAAGTAATGTTCTAGTCGGTCAAGCAGAATTTCCCCGCACTACCCAAGAAGTACTGGTTAACTTGGATGTGCTAACCGTTGGGACAATTCCACCTAACCCAGCAGCACTACTGGACTCGCAGCGCATGGCTTGGTTGATCCAAGAGGCAGCTCAAGACTATGAGTGTGTAATTATTGATACTCCTGCTCTGAGTTTGTTTGGTGATGCCTTGATGTTGAGCAAGGTGGCAGATGGGATATTGCTGGTTGTACGTCCGGGAGTGCTTGACTCAACTGTTGCCAAGACCGCGAAGACGATGCTAAAGCAATCGCGATCGCACGTTTTGGGAATGGTGGTGAATGCGGTCACGGCTGAAATTAGTGGTTACTACAGTCATAAGGGTTATTACGATAAAAATAGCAGCGATCGGAATAAGAAGGATAAAGTGAAGTTGCCTAATATAGGATTTTCCTAACCATTTAGTTTGAGTTTTAAGCAATTTATTCTGTATGTTCAAAAAAAGTAATTTATCTAACGAGAATATTTTTAGTGAAAAATAGTTTACTAAAGAATGGTTTCTACAATACAGTGGGGGGAGTAGTCCGAATCGGACTAGCTGTACTCACAATTCCCATACTAATTCGGATGCTGGGAATTGAAGAATATGGGTTGTGGACACTGGCTTATGCAGTGGTGCAAGTGGTTAATTTAGCCGAGGCAGGTCTTTCTGTCGCAACTACAGTATTTGTCTCACAGGACATAGTAAAAGAAGATGCTGATGATTTATCCAATTCTCTTTCAGAGACATTGACTGTAACCTTTGGGGGAATGCTGATATTTGCAACTCTTGCCGCTATTTCTCTGTTATTTGGTGCTGAACTAATTGTTAGTTTATTTCCTAAATTAGGACAAGTCCAACAACTAACAATTCAACATGCTTTACAGATTGGTGGGTTAGTAGTGTGGGCACGATTGCTTCAAAGGGTTTTGATTGGTGTGGAACAAGCCTATCAACGTTATGACTTGACAAATTTATTCAATACAATTGAATCGCTATTGCTTTCTTTTGGAATGTTAATAGTGACTTGGCTAGGAGGACGGACAATCGCCCTCATGCAGTGGCAAGCTGTAGCAGCTATAGCAATTTTATTGGGTCATATCTGGGTGTTCCGAACTTTAACCCATAACATGAAACTGCACGTAAACTGGAACAAAAAAAGAGGATTAGCAATAGCTCGATATAGTCTGATGACCTGGCTAACCTCGTTGGGGGGAATGATTTTTGCTAGAGGCGATCGCCTAATTGTAGGAGCTTTATTAGGTTCTAAAATATTGGCAGTTTATGCAACAATTACCGATCTCACAACAGTGATTAGTCGATTATCAGATTTACCTGTGCAGCCTTTACTTCCTGCTCTCAGCAAGATAATAACAATACTAGATAAAGATAAAACTAAGCTGCAACAACAGATTAAGCAAGCAGTTGAAATTAATACACTAATTGCATTAGGGCTAGGAACTGTATTTTTTACACTGGCACCGTTTCTTATGCATGTAATGCTTGGAGATGTAGTCAAGAGTGAATATATTTTGGCATTCCGAATTATGATTATCATTGAGACACTTCATTCATTGTATGCAGTCGGATATTACGTTTTGTTCAGTGTGAATGCAGTTGTAGAGAATCTAGCAATTCACTTATTCAGTAGCCTACTTTCTATTGTGTTAATTTACCTTTTTTCAAATAGGTTTGGATTAATAGGAGCGGTTCTAGGTAATGCAGGATTTTTGTGTGTTTTGTCAGCTATTGTTTGGGGAATGAAGTATCTCAATATAAATCAAAATACTTGGTTAAGATGGTACAAGTTACCATTATTTTGTTTTATTACTTTTGCTATCGTTGGATTTATTGTTAAGGATAGTTTTGAGTTTATTTTATGCTTATGCATTGTACAAGTTATCATGTTGATTAAGTGGTTTATTGATTCTCAAGCAAAGGAAAATAATACTATTATTAAATTTTTTGATTATAAAAGATTCCAGAAATTATTATTTAATAAAAATAAGAAATACTAGAATTGACTTTTTTGTTTCATATATAATCTATGAAATTTCAAGTTAAATTGGCACAATTATATATCATGCTAATACCATTTATTGCTGCTTTTTCGCTAACTCCCTGGCTGCCACTACCTCTTTTATATATGATGCCTATATCTATTTATTTGATAGTAATAAGACGATTGAAGATATTTAAAGAAGATTTAGAACTTATATTAATGGTGATTATGGGAATTCTAGGTATGTTCTTTGCAATAGATAAATTAGGTGTCAAAAATCTGAATCATACCTTTGCAATATCTACTTCTATTTTTTTATTTTATATTGTTTTTAAAAGTTTAATTAATAAATTAAAATCTATTAATATATTGGCGAGTAGTTTTGCTTTGTCTCTTGCATTTGTTTCTATATTTATAATTATTGAATTCATATTAAGTAATTATTTAGGCATTACCATTAGTGACTTTATTCCCTATAGTACTACTGATGAATTAGCAGATGCTACGCTTATGGGAAGTATTATCAGACCGCGTGGTCTAGCTGTGGAAGCAGGTCACATGGCAACTTTTTATGAATTGGCTTTACCACTTTCTTTCATCTACTTAAAAGATAAGCCGCTGCCTATACTACTTAGCTACTATTTGCTTGTACTATCGGGTTATACACTCTTATTCAGTGCAGCGTCATTTGTTGCACTTCCATTAGCAATATTATTGAGTGCGGTTGTCAGAATTCGTTCAAAAAGTTCTATTGCTTTATTGATTGGGATAGTCATGATTACGTTTATAGCCTTATCTTCTGATATCGCACGACCCTATATCGATGAAACTGTAGGTGTTAGATTAGAAATATTTTTAGATCCCTCTCAACAATCTAACACTGTTACAGTTAATGATAGAAGTGAGAAATATCAGAAGATATCCAATTTATTCCTGGTTGCACCATTCGGAATCGGTTGGGGTACAGGTGCTCAAATGGCGGCGGATCAAGAGGTATTTGCAGGTATTACGATGCCAGAAGGTGGAGGCTTTATCAGTTTGTATGGTGAGATATTAATTGCTTCTGGGGTGCTCGGCTTACTACTTTTTTTAAGATTTATTACCAAGAAGATTATTCAGTTATTTAGATTAAGTTCCTTAGAGTCTCAATTGGTTTTAATTGCTGTATTATCTCTTTCTATACATTACCTATTTATATCTAATTACTGGTTTCCTATGCTTTGGCTGTCTTTAGGATTAGCAGATCATGTTTATAAAAATGAAAAATTTATCGCGTAATTTACAATTTTATTTTTTTATAATTCATTAGTGAAAATGCAATTAAATTTTTATCTAAAACAATGAATAAGAAAATTATAATACTATCTACTGGTTTAGGTTTAGGGGGAGCAGAACAGCAAGTAATAGAACTGGCTTTTAATCTTATTCAGAGAGGTCATCAAGTTAAGATTCTGTCAATGGTGCCTCTTGGAATTATAAGATTAGAAGCTCAGTCTCACGGATTTGATATTGCGACTCTTAATATGTCACCAATTTTCTCAAACTTATAACAGACTGAATGACACATCAGTAATAAACTATGAAAATTCTACACGTTATTAACTCCTTTGAAGGCGGCGGAGCAGAGAAACTCACTCTTCAGATACATCAAATGTGTCTTCAGCAAGGTATTGATAGTCATGCTCTCAGTTTAATGCAATCCTCGGCTGGTAGTCTACCAAATGCTTATTCTCTTGGCTTTGATAGTCCTTACCAATTATCAGTACCATTCAAACTATATTCTTTCTTATCTCAACCGCAGTGGAAGAATTTAAATATCATTCATGTTCATCTATTTCCTTCACAATTTTTTACTCCCATAATCAGCAGATATTTAAACTTAAAAGCTTCTTTGATAACTACTGAACATAGTACGGTTAACCAAAGACGAAATAAATTTTATGGTAAATTAATTGATAACTTATTCTATAATTTTTATCAAAAAATTATTTGTATTAGCTCTGCTGCTAGTGAGGCTCTGCTTCATTCACAACCTCAATTAATGAAAAAAATAACCACTATACATAATGGTATTGATATTCAAGAATACTTGCCTCATTCTACATCTCAGCCCAAAGGTAATACCCCTATAATCATATCGATTGGGCGTTTAGTCGAGCTAAAAAACTACGCAACTGCTATCCGAGCCTTGAACAAAATTTCCGAGCAGGCTTTTGAGTATTGGATTTTGGGTTCTGGTATTTTAGAACAACAGTTGAGAGAACTGGTTAATTCTCTAAACCTCGAATCTAAAGTTAAATTTTTAGGTTTCCGCACCGATGTTCCTGATTTACTTCACCAAGCCGATATTTTTCTTCTAACTTCATTATGGGAAGGATTTGGTCTAGCTGTGGTTGAGGCAATGGCAGCAGAACTGCCCGTAATTGTCAGCAATGTCCCTGGAGTTAGAGAGGTGGTCACAGAAGAATCAACTGAAACATCTGAAGTTGGATTTCTTGTTGATCCTCTGTCTGAAGATGATATTGCTAAAAAATTGAGCAAGTTACTTGCAGACCAAAACCTACGTTTAACGATGGGCAAAAATGCTCAACTTCGAGCATCTAGATTTGATATCAAGCAAACAGTAACAGAATATATAGATTTGTACCAAAAAAATGTTAGTTAATAACCTTTCCACTTTTACACCAACTAAATAAGCTGAAATTGCTGTGTATGAAATATTCAAAAAAACATGTTATACTCTACATCATCACAAAGTCTGAACTTGGTGGCGCTCAGAAAAATGTTTACGATTTGATCGCAAATTTTAATAAAAATTATGAATTTAATTTGGCAACAAGCAGATTCGGTTTTCTAACAGAAGTTGTTAGCAGTTTAGACGTTTCTGTATATTTAATTTCAAATTTGAATCGTGATATTAAATTATCAAGTGATTTTCTAGCTATCAAAGAATGTATTTCATTAATCAAAAAAATTAAACCAGATATCATCCATGCAGCCAGTAGTAAAGCTGGTGTGGTAGCACGTATCGCTGGATGGGTTTGCAAAATACCTGTTGTATTCACCGCTCACGGTTGGGGATTTACTCCTGGAAGCCCAAAACTTCGTGGATTCATTGCATTGATATCTGAAAAATTATTGACACCATTAACAGCAAAACTGATCTGCGTTTGTGAGAGCGATCGCCAACTAGCTCTAAGTCTTGGAGTTGGTAATCAAAATTCACTCTGCACTATTCGCAATGGTATTGCTAACAATCCTGTGCCTATTGCTAATTCTTCACAACAGCCACCTAAACTGATTATGGTGGCACGTTTTAACGAACAAAAAGACCAAACTACATTACTGAAAGCGATCGCTCAATTGTCTAACCACGACTACCACCTTGATTTGGTTGGTAGTGGTTCATCTCTGGAATTTTGCAAAGATTTAGCACATTCTCTTGGAATTGCAGAAAAAGTTTCTTTTTTAGGTGACAGAACAGATGTACCCAATTTATTAGCCCAATCTCAAATCTTTATTCTCAGTACCCATTATGAAGGTTTGCCTATCAGTATTCTAGAAGCTATGCGTGCTGGTCTACCTGTTGTGGCAACTAGCGTCAATGGTATTCCTGAAGAAGTTGAGCATGGTAAAACAGGCTTACTAGTACCGCGTAAAGATGTACAAGCACTGGCTAACGCATTGCAAACTCTCATTCAGTCTCCTGACCTTCGTCAGCAAATGGGTGAAGCAGGTAGACAAAAATTTGAGCAAGAATTTACAGTTGAGCGAATGATAAATGAGACTAAAGCAGTATACGAGGAAATACTTAAAAAAAAACCAAATAAATTATTACAATGTTTTTAATGGAGGTGAAAACGTAATTTTTCATGCTAATCACTTTCTCTATTTGTCAGATGACAATAAGTTTAAAATCGTCAAAATTTTCCAGTTATTCACAGCGGAATTTACAGATGAAATTCTTGAAAAAGAGCATCAAAGAACTGCACTATACATTAGTGAATAGTCTGCCTATTCCCATAGTAAATAAACTGCCATTAGGAGCATTAAATAAAAAGGGAAGGTGGTCAATTGGCATTTATTCTGGTAAATCTCCTTTTGATTTAGCCAGTTCTACAAGCGCGAAAAATCCCGTACTGACTCGTAGAGATGTATCAGATGTCAGAGCCGCATGTGTTGCAGACCCCTTTATGATTAAAGTTGGGCTAACCTGGTTCATGTTTTTTGAGGTTTTGAATCAAAGTACACGTCGAGGAGAAATTGCATTTGCAACTAGTGAAGATGGAGCTAGTTGGAAGTATCAACAGATTGTAATTGCCGAACCATTTCACTTATCTTATCCCTACGTTTTTGAATGGAAAAATGAATATTACTTGATTCCAGAAAGTCATCAAGCAAACTCAATCCGACTTTATAAGGCATCAAATTTTCCCACAGAATGGAGTTTCGTTGGCAATCTCCTTAATGATGGATTCTTTGTAGATTCCTCTATTTTCCGTTACGCTGACAAATGGTGGATATTTGCTGAAACTAATTCCGATCACAAACATGACACCCTGCGTCTTTACTATGCAGAGGATTTGCTCGGTTCTTGGTTGGAACACCCAAAGAGTCCAATTGTCAACAACAATGCACATATAGCTAGACCAGCTGGTAGAGTTTTGATGATGAATGATAAAATTTTTCGTTTTACTCAAGACTGTCAGCCTGCTTATGGTACTCAGGTAAGAGCATTTGAGATTATCGAGTTAACGACTACAAGTTATCAAGAAAGAGAAATTGAACAAAGTTTAGTGTTGAAACCGAGTAGTTATGGTTGGAATAGTGGTGGTATGCACCACATCGACCCTCATTTCATCCATGACGGAAAATGGATTGCTTGTGTAGATGGTCGAGGTTAAATCCTAGGAATAATTTGCTTTTTAATCGGTTCATCTTCAGTCAATTTGAGATCAAAACTGTTACTGTTGAGTACGGTTTCAATGAGTTTAATCAATGATATAGGAGAAACAAAATATGCTTATTGTCACAAAGAAACTGATTTTTTCAGTAGGGGAAGTCTGGTTTGATGAAGAACCAGGGGAAATACATGATGTAGATGCACTCCATTACATGCAATGGACGCACCCAATTGAGAGTGTTCAGTCTGATGAATTTCACACAAGACTGATAGACCTAACTAAAAGTCATGATGAACTCTATGAAAGTATAGGTAAGAATGACAGATATAAGATTAGGCGAGCAGAGCAAAAAGATGATGTTGTTTATGAATATTGGGAACAACCTGACTCTGATATTATCAAGATTTTTTCTGATTTCTATGATTTATTTGCTTTACAAAAAGATTTGTCCAAGATGAACAGAAGTAGGCTAAAAAGACGCGCAGAAGCTGGAGTTCTCGATATTTCATGTGTCAAGTTAAAAGATGGTAGTCCTCTGGTTTGGCATGTTTACTATCGTAGTAAAAATAGAGTGTGTCTTTCGTATTCTGCGTCTCTTAAAAAAAATGACGATACTTCTTATCAGTCAATCTTAGGAAGGGCAAATCGTTACCATCACTGGCAGGATATGGTGAGATTTAAAAATTCAGGAATTGGGATTTATGATTGGGGAGGTTGGTATGTTGGTAATACAGATCGGGAAAAACTAGGGATTAACGAGTTTAAAGAGAAATTTGGTGGAGAAATCGTCAAAAGTTTTAACTGCTATCGTGGCATCACCATAAAGGGCAAGCTTTATTTAAAATTGCTGAAGATATTTAAGGAACTGCCATTTTTCTTTAAAGCTACCCTCCAACGCAGATTACCTGGGCTGTAGTGACTTGTCCAAGAAATGTTTTCTCACCTGGAATGGTACGAATACTCATCCTGAACCTTTGCCTGCTGGTCTGCAAAAGAACGAATGAATTGGTATTGCAGAACCATTTATAGAATCGGAACTTGAAACAATCAGCCTATTAGAAGTAAATGGGCAGAACATCTATCGGGAAATTGCAATTGGCAATAGCATCTTTGGACTCTCCTTATGTTTAAACGATGAAAGTTCTACACTTGATTACTAGTATCACTATCGGGGGGGCACAAGACAATACGCTCCTAACTATAGAGAAACATAATCCCTCATCTTTTGAAGTTCACCTCGCCTCTAATCCCAATGGTTTCTGGCAAGAACGGGCACAAAAAGCAGCAGATGTTTTTCACCCCCTTCCCAATCTTGTTAATCCGCTCAGTCCCTTACAAGATATTGCGACGCTAATCGAAATTGTAAGCTTACTTCGACAAGAAAAATTTGACCTCCTCCATACCCACAGTTCCAAAGCAGGAATCTTGGGGCGTTGGGCTGGCAAAATAGTAGGAATCCCTGTTGTACATACTATTCATGGTTTTCCATTTCATGACTTTATGCCTAAATGGAAACGCCAATTCTATATCAATATAGAACGCAGCGTTCGTTCTTTTACAGATTTATTTATCACTGTTAGCGAACTTAACCGTCAAGAAGCAGCAATGCTTAACATTCTCAGCTTAGACAATTCACAAACAGTATACAGTGGCATCGACTTTGCCAAATTAGATCGTCCCTTTAATCTTCAACATACTCGACATACCCTCAAAATTCCGGAAAATTGGCAAACAATTTCTGTAGTAGGTCGCTTAGACAAACAAAAAGCTCCTAACTTTCTTATAGATGCCTTTGCCAAAGTTCTAGAACATCATCCTAACACTCTGTTACTGTTAGTTGGCGATGGCAAACTTCTTAATAGTCTAAAAAGTCAAGTCCAACAACTTGGTATAGCAGATAAAGTAAGATTCTTAGGTTCACGAGAAGATGTACCGGAAATTCTGAAAGTTTCCGATGTTTTTGCTTTATCCTCTCTATGGGAAGGCTTAGGACGCGCCATGACTGAAGCTATGCTAATCGGAAAGCCCGTTGTTGTTCCTAACATCTATGGCATTCCCGAAATTGTGCATCACAATGAAACAGGCTTGCTTTTTCCTGCAAAGAATATAGAACAGCTAGCTGAACATTTAAACTACTTATTGCAACATCCAGAAGAAAGAGAAAGACTGGGGAACAATGCCCGTCAACTTACACGGCAACTATTTGATGCTAATTTAATGGTGCAACAAATCGAAGCAATCTACGATCGCGTACTAGCAGACAAAATAAAAAAAAACACGTAAGACTATGAGTTCTGTTCTAGTTACAGGTGTAGCAGGTTTCATTGGTTTTTACCTCTGTCAAAAACTGCTATCTAAAGGCGATACCGTTGTTGGCTTAGATAATTTAAACGACTATTACGATGTTAAACTCAAATGCGATCGCCTTCAGCAACTACAGGAAAATGAGAACTTTAGCTTTTATAAATTAAACTTAGCAGATCGAGAAAGTATAGCTAAATTATTTACAGTTCATCAGTTTGATATTGTAGTCAACCTAGCTGCTCAAGCAGGCGTGCGCTACTCCATCAAAAATCCCCATGCCTACACAGACAGCAATCTAGACGGTTTCATTAATATTCTGGAAGGTTGCCGTCATTCCCAAGTCAAACATCTAGTATTTGCTTCTTCAAGTTCGGTATACGGAGCCAATACGAAGATCCCCTTTTCCGTAAACGACAATGTCGATCGCCCCATCAGCCTCTATGCCGCCACAAAAAAAGCTAATGAACTGATGGCATACACCTATAGTCATCTGTATTGCCTTCCAGCTACAGGACTACGCTTTTTTACGGTATATGGGCCTTGGGGTCGTCCTGATATGGCTTACTATTCCTTCACAAAATCAATCTTGGCAGGTGAACCAATTAACGTATTCAATTATGGCAAGATGCAACGAGACTTTACTTATATCGACGATATTATTGAAGGTGTGGTGAGGGTTATTGATAAAATCCCTACACCAGATTTAGATGCGAGCATTCCTCCTTACAAAATCTATAACATCGGCAACAATCAACCCGTAGAACTACTACACTTTATTGAAGTGCTAGAAAGTCATTTGGGTAAAAAAGCACAGAAAAATTTTTTGCCAATGCAACCGGGTGATGTTGAAATCACATATGCCGATGTTGACGATCTCGTTCAATATGTCGGGTTCAAACCAAATACACCAATTGAGGTAGGATTAGAAAAATTTACATCCTGGTTCAAGTCCTACTATGGCATTTAGTGCTTGGTAGGCAAAATCATAGTTTTTCAAGACGCGGCTTCAAACTTGCTCCCGTCCTCCCAGTCACAACCCACACAACAGATCGCCCAAATCCCTTACCATCCGCACCAAAGACTCCGACTTCTCACCCCTTAAAGACACTGCAACAGATATTACCGCATATCCCGTGATTGGCTGACTTGAAAATATGGTAAAGGGGGAAAAACCTATTTTCATGTTTACTTGTATGCGAAGCTCATGATGGCTACTTACTTGTTATATCCCAATCTGAGAGAGAAGAAAAATGACCAAAATGACACGTCGTAAGTTTGCTGCTATTACTATGCTTACTAGCGGATTTGCGGTTGCAATCCAACCAGTTTCTAGCAAAGTTATGACATTAAAAGAGTTTGTCTCGGTTAAAGATTTTGGTGCGGTTGGTGATGGCATTACGGATGATTCTAGCGCGATTCAATCTGCGGTTACAGCATCAAACAAGGTTTATATTCCTGCGGGCACTTACAAAATAACCAAAGGGATTACGATTCCATCTAATCGAGAGATATTTGGGGATGGGGCTGGGACAATTATTCAGCTAGCGGCAAATTCAATCACTGCTTTTAGTACAGGAAATTCTAGCGACAGTTCAAATATCTTTATTCATAATTTACTGATTGATGGAGGAGGGCAGACCTCTACTATTTCTACAGGATTTCGTGGTTGCGTAGGTATTTACGCTACGCGCATTTCTAACCTCAAAATCAATAATGTAGTAATTCAAAAAATGGGAGTCTCGAACCAAGTAAAACCAACAATAGACAGTGATTCAGGGGGTTTCGGAATTATTGTTGAGGCTCGTTATGGCAGCATTCAAAATATTCGCATCTCTAATTGCACCATAAATAATATTGCAGGTGGTGGGATGAATTCGGGTGATGGAATATACATTGCCGGATATGCGAAAGGGGTGGGTCTATCTCATACAGATGTAGTGATTCGTGATTGTTGGGTATCGACTTGCGGCAGGCATTGCTACACGGTTGCTGGTGGCAGTGGTGAGACAATTCCATCTGGTATTAAAATCATCAATTGCTATGCTGAAAAAGCGGCTCTCGATGGATTAGATATTGAGGATGGATACGAGGTTTTGATTGATGGTTGCACTTTTTATGCCTGTGGAAACGATCAAACTTATTTTAATCCTGTATCCGCATACGGAGCTTCTTATAGATTACTTGCTGGGATCGCTACAAGTAATAATTCGGTAAATATTAGCATTATCAATTCGCGATTTGATCGCTGCTATTATGGGATTACATACGGAGCAACTCAAGGATTATTAGTTCAAAACTGTAATTTTGCCACTAGCATTGTCTCAGATTTGACGATGGGAGGAGCGGCGGGAGCATTAGACTTTAGAATAATTGGCTGTGAATTTAAAAGTATTACCGATCTGCTCGAATACTATCAAACAAAATCAGGATGTGGATTTATAGCTAATGCTTGCATATTTTATGGTACAGCTAAAGTAGTTGCAATGGCAGATGGTATCTTTCAAAATTGCAATTTCAGGAAAGGATTTGCAGTTACAGGAGGATCGGGGCTTTTCGCTAGGAACAAATTCTTAGGCTGTATCTTTACCGATTGGAATGGTGTAGGGTTACGATGCGACAGTGATAATTATCAAAGCCTTGATTGCATCGTTGATAGCTGCTCGTTTTATGGTATTGGCAATCTGATTTATGGTATTTCTTTAGGTTATTTCAGTGTTGCTCGATGGATGATAAGGAATTGCTTATTTTCGGGGCTAGCAACGGCTGGTATTTATCAAGCCAATGGTGCAGGAGCAAAATCGTTTTCTGCTTACAACAACAGTTTTGTGAGTTGTGCGGCTGGCATATTGGTAAAACAATCAATTAATGATTGTGTGATAAGCGGGAATGTTTTCAACAAGGTAACTGGATATTGTATAAGTATTTCAGACATTACCTCTGCCGCTCCGATGCGCCGAACATCAGTTATCAATAATTTGATAGCAGAAGGCTGTAATAATGGCATTCATATCGCTACCTCAACTGGTTCTTTTGATTATTGTGTAATCACTGGAAATAATACAAACGGTGCATCTGGGACTAAATGGTCATTGACCACAGCGCAAAATAAAAACGGTGTAACCGCGAACAATAACTAGGTCGGACTAAATAAAGCAAAGATAAATTTTCGTACTTTTGACTTCAAATCGATATTGGTGCAAATTTCACAATTTTATGCTGTAACTTCTGCCACAGAACAAGAAGTAATAAAGCCAGATGTAGTTGATTGAATTAGAAATTAATATCTCTCCATACTTTAGACTCAGCAAAGCGACTCAAATGCTTAACATTTGTGGTAGCAATAACAATATAACGACTAAACACTTGTCCGAAGCGATTGCCGCGCAACGCTTATCATCTGGCTTTGCGAAGCGCGTAGTCCTCAAAGGAGCGTCTCGTTCGCGATCTTCGTCTCCGACAGGAGAAGAGAAGTAATCTCAAAATCTTGCGATTGCTTGTCTGCGACACCAAGAAAGAACGTTCCTCGCTTCGGACATATCGCAAGTAATTTGTCGAACATGATATGATTGCTGCTCTTTTTCCCATTTAGATTTATCAGCAGTAACTACATGACGATTTAATTGGAGCAGTTGTTTTAAAGCATCAAATGCGGGTTCAAACTTGCTCCCGTCCTCCCAGTAAAAATCCATACCACAGAACGCCCACAATCTCGCAGCACTCGCACCAGGGTTTCTGACTTATCTCCTCGCGAAGGAACCCCCACAGGTGTAACCGCAATTCCGTGACTGCCCAAAACTATGGATGCGATCGCTCTTGCCCTCTTCATGTGATAATCTGACGTAATCAGATAAATATGCTGTAACTTCTGCCTGACAAAATCTTCTACCAAAGTCGTAAAATTAGTCACAGTATCCGTTGCTCTACCATCCAAGTGCAACCGCTGATTCGGAACGTCAAACTGTTGGAAAATGCGACGATTAACATCCAGATTCCAAGCGTAATCAGAAACCCAAATATCTAAATTGGTGTGAGATTGCCAAAATCGGGCAGCAAACTCCATTCTTTCGGAAGCACTCCCCAAGACTAAAATAGTCTGGGGTATTGGGGCTTGATGAAAGGCGATCGCTATCCTACCAGGAATAATACCAGTTAATATAAATGCGATCGCACTTACTAGCCTTACCAATCTCAGGCGATCGCGTTTAGAGACTTTGCGTTTCATACTATTTTGTAGAAGCTAGCCATTTACTAAGTCGATACATCAGGAAAGAAAATAAGTATGAGCAAGAATATCTCGTAAACCCGCAATCGAGTCGCGACTCTATTTGAGGATAACGAGTACGCATATCTTGGAGAACATTTTTAGGACTTACGCACCCACTAAAGTCTTGTAGGGGCAATTCATGAATTGCCCCTACGTAAATTCAAGCTTTTGACAACTTTTTGCGTAAGTCCTAATTTTAATTAGATAGATAATTATGATGTGTTATGACACAATCAACCACAAAGTGACTTCTGGAGGGAGTGTCGCTGCTTTTAAACTACTCGCTTGCTGGTTGGTAAATTTGCCGCAATTCGTCCACCGAATCCGCAGTTTCTATCGCTTCTAAAATAGCTGACAACAAGTTAACATCTCCAATAGATTCAATTTCAGGTAACAAATTTTGACCTGACTCCCCAAATTTGAGCTTTAATCCCATAGATTTGTAAAATGTCCTTACTCGGTGAATCAAATTCGGTTTGAGGGTTTGTCATGAAAGTACATTTTTATAGTTTATCCTTGTTTATCATCCCAGTCAGGTGGATTATAAATTTTCAAATCGGAAACCCAAATATCTAAATTAGAGTGAGACTGCCAAAACTGCGCTGCAAACTCGATTCTTTCAGAAGCACTTCCCAACACTAAAATAGCCTGGGGTATTGGTGCTTGATAAAAGGCGATCGCCAACCTGAGGGGAATAATACTAGCCAAGAAAAAGGCGATCGCGCTCTATATAATACTAAAGCTACTTTGAAATGCCGTGGCTTCTTTGCCTATCTACAAAAACACTTCACAGATGTTAATAGTTTTTAGAAGTTGTCGGAATAATGGGCGTTTGCGCCCTTTGGAGTACCGTTTTAAGGGCACGAGTCCACTCTTGTGCTATAAACCTATTGCCCTGCTCGTTAAAGTGGAGACCGTCGCTGCTAAAAATATCGCCCTGTTTGCTTCGAGCAAGTATTGAAGCGTGCATATCAAGGAAGAAGATTCGCTTACCCTGTGCGGAGAGCTTTGTGACACGTTGCTTAAGGAATGCGTTGGCAGTAGTTTTAGTTTGATTAGCATCAGCGCCCTTCTGAATATCCCATTTAAACGGGGGAATTGAGGCGATTATAACTTTGGCGTTGGGACGTAATAACAAGATATCATCGATAATCCCTTGAAGGGATTTTGTAAGAAAGCCTGAGGTGTTATCGCCTCGTGCATCACTACCAAAGAAATCATTAGTGCCGAGCATTATCAGCACCACATCAGGCTTGGTCGCTTGAACCCAGTCTCGAATGCCTCCTGGGTTTTTCTCCCACGAGGGAAGACGAACATTTGATTTCGGTTGTTGCAACACCTGCGCTGCTGACCAACCACCATGACACTCATTATCGGGGTCAGTATATGCGCCGTCTTTTTTAGTTCCCACCCAGTCTATGGCAGACCCAAATTTGGTGTGTGCTACCTGACTACGCAGAGCGGCAATGTTGCTTGCACATAGAGAGTCTCCTAAAGACATCACTTTAGTAGCTGCGGTGGCAGTTCCAACCGGAAGAAAACACAGTAGTATGGCGGCTAGACTAGAGTTTCCCCACCTACAGTTAGCTATTTTTTCGGTTACGCACTCAATACTCTTCTCTATGCTCAAAAAGCGGCGAATTTGATTTTGGATAGCCATTATGTCGCCCAGTGTGATTAATCAGCATACGATTCCCCATTGTACGCTCACAGAATCAGCTTTCCTTCTGATTCCCATCGCCTTAACGTGGATGCAGATACGCCAGTTAACTCGCCAAACTCTGAAACCTTCCACATAAAATTCTCATAGCAGCTTAAGCTCATCCCACCCTTGGAAGGAGTGGGCAATTCCTGCGCCGACTTTCTGTAAAAGCCTTCTCCAATTGTCACAGGAACAACAGGTGGATTTGGTCTGCCAATGCGATCGCCCAGAATAATGGAAATAATACCGGAACACTTTAACGCGATAGCGTTCGCGCCCCTCGTCCGCTCTGCGGAAGCGCTGCTGCCCTTGGCAGATCGCACCAACGCTTTAACTAACTACCAACCACTTTCAAAATCTCCTCATCCGTAGAAAAATCAACTTCAGCCTTATCTTGCCCTGAAGCAAGATAATCATTCTGTAAAGAATCTTGTAGCCCAGAAATTAAATCATATTCAGGCTGCCAATTTAACTCTTTCATCGCTTTATTCACCGATGCAAAGAAATGCTGCACCCGCATCGGGAAAGCTTTACGTTTGCCAAAATCAAACTTTTTCGGGTCATAATGAACGATTTTCACATCATCCGGTGATTTACCCGCAGCAACAGCACAAGCACGGGCTAAACCATCAAAAGTGACAAAGCGATCGCCTGACACATTATAAATTTGCCCTATGGCTTGTTTGTTACCTACAATCTTAGTCATTGCCTTTGCCAAGTCTTTCACATGACCAAATTGGGTGATGTGCATCCCATTACCGGGGATGGGAATCGGGCGATCGCGTACAATTCTATCAAAAAACCAACTTTCCAACTCGTTATAATTACTCGGACCATAAATATAAGTTGGACGAATCGACGTAAAAGGCAATCCCGATTGTGTTAAAAATGCTTCCGTTTCATGCTTACCTTTGTGGCGGCTTTTTGGATCGACTGCATCTCCTTCTACATGAGGCATTTGATCGGATTTGAGGTACACCCCAGCCGAACTCATATAAACAAAATGTTGCACGCGATCTTGAAAAATTTCCGCCAATGGTTGAGTATCAGTAAGTTCCCGTCCGTTATTGTCAAAAATGACATCAAAGTTTTCTTGTGATAACTTTTCTTTAAGCTGTGCCGCGTCAGTGCGATCGCCTGTAATTTGTTCTACTTGTTGGGGTGCTGGACGATTGCCACGATTGAACAGTACCACAATATGTCCGGATTCCACCAGCATCTTCGTGAGATAGACACCAATGAACCGAGTACCACCCATAATTAAAATTCGCATAAATTCCCTATTTTATCTCAGTAGTAGGGGCTAGCCCCTAGCCCCCAATTTGAGGTTATCAGGTTGCGGTATCCTGCGGAAACTCTTTCACTGATAATTACGTCTTGTGATGAATGTGGGGCGATCGTCCATGAATTAATTGCAACCGGAAAGTTTTCAGTTAATCTCATAACTTCCCAAGCGTGTTTTCTACCAATTACAGTTAGCAGTGCCCTTAAAATATGCTTTAGTTCATGAATGGCTTACACCCAAAGCCACAGGCGGTTCAGAACTCGTTGTCCGGGAGATTCTGAATCACATTGATGCTGACTTGTATGCCCTCATCGACTTTGAATCTACTAATCCTGAAAGTTATTTATACAAGCGTCGAATTGGTACAACGTTTGTTCAGCACTTTCCCTTCGCCCGCGATGGTGTTCAAAAATACTTGCCATTTTTACCGCTGGCGATTGAACAATTAGATTTACGGGAGTATGACATAATTTTGTCTTCATCCCATGCCGTTGCTAAAGGCATCCTCACCACTCCCGATCAGTTGCATATTTGCTACTGTCATAGTCCCATGCGTTATGCCTGGGATTTGACTTTTGATTATCTAAAAGCAAGTAAGTTAGGCAATGGTTTACCTGGGTGGGCAACGCGGTATTTACTGCATCGTTTGCGCTTTTGGGATGTGTTAACGGCAAATCGCGTTGATTATTTTATTGCTAACTCACAGCATACAGCTCGTCGAATTTGGCGCTGCTATCGACGAGAAGCAAAAGTAATTTATCCACCGGTGAATATTGAAGGTTTGCCATTTTTTCCTCAAAAAGAGGATTTTTACCTAATAGTTTCCCGGTTAGTAAGTTATAAACAAGTATCTTTAATTGTCAAAGCTTTTAATCAGCTGCAACGATCTTTAGTAGTAATTGGTACAGGACCAGAGATGAAAAAAATTCAGGAAATAGCGGATTCTCATATACAAATACTGGGGTGGCAACCAGATGATGTAGTAAAAAGATATATGGCTAGTGCCAAAGCGTTTGTGTATGCAGCTTGTGAAGACTTTGGCATTGCTTTGGTAGAAGCACAAGCTTGTGGTACGCCGGTGATAGCTTATGGTGCAGGTGGTGCTTTAGAAACTGTGCGGGATATTCGCACAGTTGAAGTGGGTACAGGGACGGGTATATTCTTCAAAAATCAGACTCAGACAGACCTTGTAGAAGCAGTAGAAACCTTTGAAGCGTATGAGGGTAAGTTTAATCCAGAGTATGCGCGCTCGCACGCTGCCCAATTTGATGTGCAAACATTTGCAAAACGTTATCTAGATTTTATAAATACGTGCAACGAAAAAAGACCATTTTTGGAGTAACGGTCTTAATTTTTGCAATAGTTTTCTAGGCTTTTGGAAAATTACCCCCAGAAGCACCTCCGAAAGGCTTTAAGATTGGGACTATGTGTGGTGTGGATTATTTAGGAGTATGATGACTGCCCAGAGCTCACTCCTCTCCGGCAAGCGGCGAAGCCTACGGCAAGATGCTAGCGCGTCTGTGCGTACTTTCTTAAAAGGTGGTCAAAAAACCAAGACACCTAGATTTAAACCCAAAGCATTGACTTTACAAGGTTTAAACGGAGAGTTTGCCAAGCGACTGTTCGACATTTTGTTTTCGCTGTTAGTACTGATATTGTTTTCGCCTGTTTATTTGGTTTTGACCTTACTGATTGCTTCCAGCTCGCAAGGTCCGATTTTTTATATACAGGAACGAGTCGGCAAAAACTATAAGCCATTTAATTGTATTAAATTCCGAACAATGGTGAGCAATGCTGACGAAGTTCTCATGCAAATGATGGAAACTTCCCCAGAATTGCGACAAGAGTTTGAGACTAGTTTTAAGCTCAAACATGACCCCAGGATCACAAAAATTGGTCGATTCTTGCGAATTACCAGCTTGGACGAGTTTCCCCAATTTTGGAACGTTTTAAAAGGGGATATGAGTGTTGTTGGTCCGCGACCTTTAGTAGAAGAAGAACTGCCAAAGTACGGGTCTGCGATCGAGCAAATTTTAACTATCCGACCAGGAATTACGGGATTGTGGCAAGTTTCAGGGCGCAATGACATTCCCTACCCTCGGAGAGTTCAAATAGACCTGCATTATGTCAAATTTGGCAATCTTTGGCTCGATTTATGGATCATCTTGAAAACTGTTGGTGTTGTCGTTATCCCAAAAAATAACGGTGCATATTGATAACCTAATTGTTTCTTCAGCCCAAAAGTAAACGACGGTTCACAAACCGAGAAATCCCATGTGCTGATAGCCGTGGGATTTTTAATAGATTCTTCTTTAGAAACCCGACTTCTTAAAGAAGTCGGGTTTCTGAGCACGGTGAATCTTCACAAATCATATAGGATTGCTATATCTATCAAAAATTTCTACTTTATTCTATCTTAACAAAAACTAGGTTTTCATAAAATTCTGGTAAAGATGAAAAAATTATACAGAATTAGGTCAAGTCTGCCGAATAAAAGTAAGGCGATAACGTAATAATACTTAAACTTAAGTACTAGTACTTAAGTTGATAGCACACATGCCAGCAAAATTCGTAGGTTTCCCATTGGGCAATTGAGCAATTAGCTGCTAGGTTGTATCAGTTTGCCTGTATTTATTTAATCAAAAACGACAAGGGATAATTGAGCATGACCCAACAAAAGCGAGCGTTAATTACTGGTATTACTGGTCAAGATGGTTCATATCTGAGTGAATTTCTGCTCTTACAAGGTTATGAAGTTCATGGTATTATCCGTCGGACTTCTACTTTCAACACAGACCGCATCGATCACATTTATGAAGATCCTCATAAACAAGGAGTGCGGTTATTTCTTCACTACGGAGACCTGACAGACGGTACCACACTGCGCCGCATTTTAGAAGAAGTCCAGCCGGTAGAAATTTACAACCTGGGCGCTCAATCTCATGTACGGGTAAGTTTTGATTCACCGGAATACACCGTGGATGCAGTCGGAATGGGAACTCTGCGTTTGTTAGAAGCGATTCGTGACTATCAACATCGCACCGGGATTCAAGTGCGATTCTACCAAGCAGGTTCTTCGGAAATGTATGGTTTGGTACAAGCTGTGCCACAAAGCGAGACAACACCGTTTTACCCCCGCAGTCCCTATGCTTGCGCTAAGGTTTACGCTCACTGGCAAACGGTGAATTACCGCGAATCTTACGGAATGTTTGCTTGTAATGGCATTCTATTTAACCACGAATCGCCGAGACGCGGTGAAACATTTGTGACGCGCAAGATTACAATGGCAGTCGCCAAGATTTTTGCTGGTAAGCAGAAAAAACTTTACATGGGCAATCTTGATTCCAAACGGGATTGGGGCTACGCCAAAGATTACGTCAAGGCGATGTGGCTCATGTTACAACAGTCCGAGCCAGACGATTATGTGGTTGCTACTAATGAAACCCATACAGTACGGGAATTTTTGGATTTAGCGTTTGGTTATGTGAATCTCGATTGGCAAGATTATGTTGAGTTCGACCAACGTTATCTGCGACCGGCTGAAGTAGACTTGTTAATTGGCGACTCTACCAAAGCGCGGCAAAAGTTAGGCTGGGAACCATCGGTAACATTTAACCAGTTGGTAGCGCTGATGGTAGAAGCAGATTTGCAAGCACTCGGTTGCACTTCACCGAATGGACATGGTTCGCAAATGCCTCGTGATATTGCTACTATTCGTCAAGAACTGGGTGTTCTCCACTTGTGATTAACATACCGATGAGGAGAAAAATATGACCGCCTTAGAACTAAAAAATAAACGGATTCTCGTTACAGGTGGAGCTGGGTTTTTGGGGCGTCAGGTAATAGAGAAGCTGTGTAAGGCTGGAGCCGATCGCCAAAAAATTACAGTTACGCGATCGCGTGATTGCGATTTACGTATCTGGGAAAATTGCCAACGCGCAGCTGACCAACAAGACATTATTATCCACCTAGCAGCTCACGTTGGCGGTATCGGTCTCAACCGGGAAAAACCCGCAGAGTTGTTTTACGACAACTTGATGATGGGTACGCAGTTAATTCACGCTGCTTACCAAGCTGGAGTAGAAAAATTTGTTTGTGTTGGCACTATTTGCGCCTATCCCAAATTTACTCCAGTACCATTCAAAGAAGATGACCTTTGGAATGGCTACCCAGAAGAAACTAACGCCCCTTACGGAGTTGCCAAAAAAGCGCTTTTAGTGCAACTGCAAGCTTACCGCCAGCAGTACAACTTTAATGGCATTTATCTTCTGCCGGTAAATTTATATGGACCAGAAGATAACTTTGACCCCAGTAGTTCCCATGTCATCCCAGCGTTAATTCGCAAAGTTCATGAAGCGCAAATTCAGGGACAAAAGAAACTTCCGGTTTGGGGTGATGGTAGTCCTACCCGCGAGTTTCTTTATTCTGAAGATGCAGCGCGGGGTATTGTCATGGGCACTCAATTCTACAACGATTTTGAACCGGTTAACTTGGGCACCGGTTATGAAATCTCCATCCGCGATTTGATTAATCTTATTTGCGAATTGATGGAGTTTGACGGCGAAATTGTCTGGGAAACCGACAAACCGAATGGTCAACCCCGTCGCTGTTTGGATACCGAACGGGCAAAACAAGCCTTTGGTTTCACCGCTCAAGTAGACTTCAAGCAGGGGCTGAAGAATACCATCGAGTGGTATCGTCAACACGCTGCATAATTATAGGGTGGGCATTGCCCACCTTTAATAATTTAAAATTAAAAATAAAAGTTTATTTTATTTTGGGAAAGTTGATTGAAAAAACAACTGCACCAAAGCATATGTTATTTGTGACTCAACGTTCAGACTTTAGAATAGACATTGAAGAAGCAAAGCAAGCACTAAACCTGTCCGAAAACGACTTCAGGTTAGTTAGTCTCCACGAATACGAACGTATATTGATAGCAATTCTCGACAAATTTACAACCCTTGGTAAAAAAGGATTAGGCTATTCTTGTTGGTGGGATTCACTCAAAAAACCCATTTCCTCGATTCAGATGGAATATGCACCCGCAGTTTTGACAGAACTTGTTCCTCCAGAAGAAACAGTTTGGTTTATTGCTGAAGATTGGCTCAGTACGAAACTACATGGCAAGTTTTGGCTTTATGAGGGAAAGGTTGTAGCAGTTACTGAACTGCTTGGAGAAATGTATGGTTTTGAATACTATGTTGTTTCTAAGAAGTTTGAGTGGCTACTTGGCGAAGACCATCATGGTATTTTAATTGGTGTTGGATACCCTATAGTTGAAAAGATAGAATACTTAAAGTCAAATTGTAAAAATGCTCGCGTCACAAAGCATTTAATGGTGAGTTCATAGCGATCGCAAAGAGTGAAAATACCCAGTAGTGACCGCATCCTGTCACTACAATAATTGTGGAGGTCAAATTGTTGTTACACTGTGAGCATTCAACATTCTGCGGCTAGCTATGCGGTCAATTGAGCAACTGACAGAAGAAATTTTATCTTTGCCTAGTGCGTCGAGGGCGCTCTTGGCAGAAAAGATAGTGGAAAGCCTGGAATTCGATACAGACCTAACAATTCAGGCTGCTTGGATTACTGAAGCCCATAGGCGACTTTCTGAGGTTCGCAGTGGAGATGTCCAATCGATTCCAGGAGAAGAAGCTTTGGCTCAAGTGAGGCGACTACTTGGGCAATGAAGTATGTATTTCACCCGGAGGCACTCACTGAATATACTGAAGCTGTGCAGTATTATGCAAAGCAACGTGCTGAGGTAGCGCAAGCTTTTATTGATGCTGTTGAGGATGCAGTTTATCGAATAAAAGAGTCTCCGACTCGTTGGGCTGTGCTTGATGAGGACGTTCGCAGATGTTTGACTCAAAAGTTTCCTTATGGAATTCTTTATACAATTGAGCAGGACTATATTTTGATTTTGGCTGTTATGTATTGCAGTCGAGAACCTGGATATTGGAAAAGCCGCAGGTAGCACAAAATCGCCAACAACTTAATATTACGTTTGCCTGCTTCGTTTCTAATATAATATAGCTGCAAGTCTGGCTGATAATAATCAGGTTATCTTACCAGTACATGCAGCTATCATTGTGAGGTGGTGACTGTATTCTAAAGTTTAATCAGCCTCCCAAATCTCGCAGCAAAGCTTCTACCCTTGCCACGCCATCTGAGTCATTGCGACGTTGGTACAAGTCACGCGCTTTATTAAGTACATTACTCGCTTCTTTGGCTTTTCGCCGTTGCTTGAACATTGAACCCATCAACTCATAAGTTTGGGCATTATTCTTATCAATATTAATCGCTTGGTCGTAAGCCCACATAGCTGCTTCATAATCTCCCAGACGGGATTGTGTCACACCCAATCCCAAGTAAGCATTAATATTGTTGCGGTTGAGCTGTATCGCTTTACGATAAGCGTCCTTTGCCCCAGCAGTATCTCCCAAATTTCCTTTGATATAACCTACAGCATAGAAAAAATCGCCATTGTTAGGATCAATACCAAGAGCGCGACGGTAAGCCGCTAACGCTGCTGGGAAATTTCCTTGTATAGCGTATAAATAGCCCATGCCAGAATGAATTTTGGCATTCTTTGGCTCGATCGCTACTGCTTGTTGATAAACAGAAATCGCGCCGTTATAGTCTCCAGAATTCACCAACCGCCGCCCATCTTCTAGCAATTGCTTTAACTCTGCGCTTCTAGCTTGCGCTACTGTTACCTGAGCCTGAGCCACCGAGGGGATTGTAGCTGCAAAACTACCTAATAAAATAACACTTAGTAGAAATGATGTCTGCTTGTACACCGTAATTATCCTGAAGTATTTGGCAATTTTTTTCACATGTCGTGTAATTGCATGTACATTAAAACAAAAATCTTGAGTTTTGAAAACTGTATTTATTCTGTTTTCATATTTATTATTGATGCATTACACTCATCCGTTAAGGTCAGCGCCGTAGCGTTTGTCTTGGCTGATACCATTTTGAGAAAGAAAAAGTTACATATGGTGGCAAACAATATCGTCATCACTATATCTAAATACCTATTCCAAATCTAAAATCCGGTTAGAAGCACACAACAGACGTAACGCTCAAGAGGCTAATTTATGATTTTAACCACGACCGATGTAATTCAGGGGTCTGTCATTCAGTCATATTTAGGTATTGTGACGGCAGAAGTCGTCTACGGCAGCAATTTCCTACGGGATTTTTTCGCTAGCATTCGGGATATTGTTGGTGGACGCACCGGCAGCTATGAGCGCTTATTTGAGCAAGGTCAACGTAAGGCACTACAAGAGTTAGAACAGCGGGCATCGCGTTTGGGGGCAGATGCTGTTGTCGGGATTGAATTTGATACTGGTACGATTAATGTTGACCAGTCAGGGGTTTTGTTGCTGATTACCGCGACAGGCACCGCTATCAAGCTGCGTAATTGAAGAATGCCTTGATTACTTGATGTGCAGCAATAATTTTTGTTCCCTTTTTATCTAAGAGAACTTGAAAAAGTTAGCTGCACATCCCAATGTAGCTGAAAACGTATTGCCAAAAATTTATCAGGGAGGGGGAAAGGGAAAAGGAAAAAAGCGGAAAATCTGAGCGGAGGTTTCCTCCGTTCGCCCAAGGCAAAGTTGCCGTTGGCGAAGCCTCTCCGACAGGAGAAGGCATCAGACTTTTTCAAGACAGGGCAAAGGGGAAGAAGTCATTTAAAAACCCAACCGAATTCTTTTTTCCAATTCTATTCCCTGCGCGGGTTTAAGACCCCCACAACTATGAAGTGGTCTTTAATTGGGATAGTGCAATACCAATACATTTTCTTCCCCCTTTACCCAATCATAGGCAGGTGCTACAACGCTTGGTACCCCACGCCAGTCGCCGAGGGCGTTCGTGACCTCCGCACAGCGCTGGCTCCGCAACGCACTGCCTCCCCTTTCCCCTTTACCCCTCTTCATGAATTGTTATTATTAATAAAAATTTATCTACCTTAACTTACTATTTTGCCTAAATTACGTTAATCTGCTTAATACTCATCAGACAAATATAATCAGTAGGGTGTCGTACTTTCGGCGCTTCGCACTCTACAATTTAAAATTCTTAACATACTGGGAAATATTTCCGCATTATGATTTGAATTATTTTTAACGTGGAATAACTGGATTTTAACTTAATAATTCATCTCTGCCAAAATTAATGATTAATTCATAATCTCAACAGACTTCAACAGTTATATTAAATAGTATTAAAGCCTTTTCAAAATTATTACTAAAGATAGAGTTAATAAGTATTTCTATTGATAGATATAAAAATTCAGCAAGAGGAATTTAATCTTAATACACAAGCAAGAATATAGCTGAAAAAACTGCTAAAAAAGTGAGGAAAAAGATAAGCTATGTCATACGTAAATAGAGTTGGTGATGATGTAATTAATGAGCCGGCGGTAGTGGGTAGAGTTGCTGATTATCACGATCGCGTTCGTTGGGGTCCGATTATTTCTGGTTTGTTAGTTTCCCTAGCTACGCAATTAATTTTAAGCGCTTTATTTGCAGCGATCGGCGCAGGTAGTATTGCAAATTCTGGCGCACCCAGAACAAATGCTCCTGATGTTGCTGGAAATGTGGGAATTTGGTCAACTATTGGTTTGTTAATTTCCCTTTTTACTGGTGGTTGGGTGACTGCTCGCGCTTGTGGTCCGATGAACCGCAGCACCGCTCTTCTCAATGGGGCAATTCTCTGGGCTACCACTTTAGCAGTTAGCTCTTGGCTCTTGGCTAGTGGGGTATCTGGTGCTTTTGGTGTTGCTGCTTCTAACGCTGGGGAAGTGATTAACCAAGTGCAACAACAAGGTGGTGTGAACGTACCCCGAACTAATGTAAGTGCTGAAGAAGCTCGCAATATTGCTGGTGCTACATCTAGAGGTTTGTGGTGGTTTGTATTCGGTTCTTTGCTGGGTTTAGTTGCATCAATGATTGGAGCGGTTACAGGTGCTCGCAGTCCGCGTACTAATACTTACACTTAAAATGTGGTCTGTAAAATTAATTTACATCGCATGAGACAGCACCTCGAAAAAGGTGCTTTTTGCTGTTTGTTTAGATTATTTATTGTAGAGACGTTCCGCTGGAACGTCTCTACGATTTTTTCATAATTTACCAATTCAGGTATGCAGACTCTGTTCCTTGCTCTCGGCGAATCTTACCATCTTTCTCAAACCAAGCAATCACTTGCTGTGTTGTTAAATCTTCAATTCTCACATCATACTCTTGGGCGATGTGCTTCAAAAGTTTGAGAGATGAAATTGTTAATCTCGTTAAAAACTTTTCTGGGGAAGAAAGCAAGGCAGCGTCAACTTTGGCTGACTCTTCTAAAGTTAAGAATTGTGTTGACGGCTGCTGTTGTGGGGGTAAATTCATAACCTTTAACTAAAACTTAACGGACAATTGCTAATTTGTAATTTGTAAAACAGATTACGACGTAGCTCTTATTTATGACTTAAAGTTAATGTAAATATAAATTTCTTAATCTAATTCGGCGCAAGGTTTTCGCGCTTGTACCAAATAGCCACAACGGTGTTCGCCGTTGATAATCCAATGAGTCCGCTCTACTGTACAATCTGGGAGAACGGCGGCAAACATTTCTAATTCATGACCGCAAATGCTGGGGAAAGACTCGGCAACGTTGGAAATGGCGCAGTTATGCTCCATTAAGATAAAGCGATCGCCTTCTGATTCATTCGATTCTACCGGGTGACACTCTGCCATGAAGCCTTCAGCTTTTCTCAACTCAACTAAGTTTTCCACCCGTTCTTTGAGCGAACCTTTACCCAAGCGATCGCGATATTCTTGAGCTTTACGTTCCCACTGTTTTCTTAAAATCGTGCTTACTTGGTCACGTCCTACCGTTTCTGCTAATGTATCCAGCAGAGAAACAGCAAATTCCCCATAACTATCACCTCGTTGCAGGCGATCGCGTCCTTCACGACTCAAATGATAAACGTGCTGCGGACGCCCCATCCCTTCTTGTATCGATGAATACAAAATTAGCTTTTCCGCCTCCAAATCTTTGAGATGGCGACGAATCGCTTGCGGGCTAATATTTAAAATCTCGGCTAGCTCAAAAGCTGTTGCCCGTGAGTGTTTCAGGAGATATTCTAGAATCTCTTGCTTGGTTGAGGACTGCTGGGTAGTCGCCATCTTAGTCCTGAAAAATAATTAGGAAATTTCACTTTGACAACATTCTTGTTGTTAATGTAGCGTAAAATGGAGATAACTTAAACAACTAACTTGTTGTTTTACTCTCCATCCTTATTGTAACACCCGCGTAACCACTCTGGGTTAACGATGAAGGGAAATCGGCTTACCGCCCGTCTCCCATCTGTGAAAGAGACACCTAAAAGAGAACACGAGAGAAAAGAACTGATGAGTGCCACTGTCAAAACCTTAGTCAACCAGCCCTACAAATATGGCTTTGTCACCAATATTGAGGCAGACACCATACCGCGTGGGCTAAACGAAGATGTTATCCGCTTGATCTCCAGCAAGAAGAACGAGCCGGAATTCATGTTGGAGTTTCGCCTCAGAGCCTATCGCCAGTGGCTAAAAATGACAGAACCGACTTGGCATAGCGTTCAGTATCCGCCAATTAATTATCAGGATATCATCTACTATTCCGCACCGAAACAAGCGAAGAAAAAGCTTAACAGTTTGGATGAAGTAGATCCCACTCTGTTGGAAACCTTTGAAAAGCTAGGTATTCCCCTATCAGAACAAAAGCGTCTGGGAAACGTCGCTGTAGATGCCATTTTCGATAGTGTTTCTGTCGCCACTACATTTAAAGAAAAGCTGCTCAAAGACGGCGTTATTTTCTGCTCAATTTCCGAAGCGTTGCAGGAATACCCCGAACTAGTACAAAAGTATCTGGGTAGCGTTGTTCCTGCCGCCGATAACTACTTTGCGGCATTGAATGCGGCTGTATTTAGCGATGGTTCTTTTGTCTATATTCCTAAAGGCGTAAAATGCCCGATGGAATTGTCTACCTACTTCCGGATTAACAGCGGCGATACCGGACAATTTGAGCGTACCTTGATTGTTGCTGAAGAAGGCAGCTATGTTTCCTACTTGGAAGGCTGTACCGCGCCGATGTACGATAGCAACCAACTACACGCGGCTGTGGTTGAACTTGTTGCTCTGGACAACGCGGAAATTAAATATTCTACAGTACAGAATTGGTACGCCGGCGATGAAAAAGGCAAAGGTGGTATTTACAACTTTGTCACCAAACGCGGTTTGTGTCAGGGTGTAAATTCCAAGATTTCCTGGACGCAAGTAGAAACCGGTTCTGCGATTACTTGGAAGTATCCTAGCTGCGTGTTGGTGGGCGATAATTCTGTGGGTGAGTTCTACTCGGTAGCGCTGACAAATAATATGCAGCAAGCCGACACGGGAACCAAGATGATCCACGTTGGTAAAAACACTCGCAGCACGATTATCTCTAAGGGAATTTCTGCTGGTAATTCTAGTAACAGCTATCGCGGTTTGGTGAAGATAAATCCGAAGGCAGAAGGAGCTAGAAACTATTCGCAGTGCGACTCGATGCTAATTGGGGATAATGCTCATGCGAATACTTTCCCATATATCCAGGTGCAAAATAATACTGGAAAGGTGGAGCATGAAGCTTCTACTTCCAAGATTGGGGAAGACCAATTATTTTACTTTGCACAGCGCGGCATTTCTAGTGAAGACGCGGTTTCGATGATGATTAGTGGCTTCTGTAAGGATGTGTTTAATCAGTTGCCGATGGAATTTGCGGTGGAAGCTGATAAGCTGTTGAGTTTGAAGTTGGAAGGTAGTGTTGGTTAACTGTAGTAAGCACTTCAGTGCTTTTATTAAGCGCTGAAGCGCTTACTACGAAAGAAATAAGAGAGAGAGAAGATGATTATTGAAAATAGTGAAGTCGTGCTGTCAGTAAGAGATTTGACGGCTAATGTTAATGGGACGCCGATTCTCAAGGGTGTGAATATTGAGGTGAAATCGGGCGAAGTTCATGCGATTATGGGACCGAATGGTTCTGGTAAAAGTACTTTTTCTAAGGTTTTGGCTGGACACCCAGCTTATGAGGTAACTGGTGGTAGTTGCACCTTTATGGGGCAAAATCTGCTGGAAATGGAACCGGAAGAACGCGCAAGAAGTGGTGTATTTTTGGCGTTTCAGTATCCGTTGGAAATTCCGGGTGTGAGTAATTTGGATTTCTTGCGGGTGGCTTATAATTCTCGCCGGAAAGCGCAGGGTTTAGAAGAAATTGATGCGTTTGATTTTGATGATTTGATAGAGGAAAAGCTGGATGTTGTGAAGATGAATCCGGCTTTTCTGAATCGTAGTTTGAATGAGGGTTTCTCTGGTGGTGAGAAGAAGCGGAATGAGATTCTGCAAATGGCATTGTTAGAACCAAAGTTGGCGATTCTGGATGAGACTGATTCGGGTTTGGATATTGATGCGCTGAAGATTGTCGCGAATGGAGTAAATCAGCTGGCGAGTCCGGAAAATGCGACGATTATGATTACTCACTATCAGCGGTTACTTAATTATATTGTGCCGGATTTTGTGCATGTGATGGCTCAAGGGCGGATTCTTATCAGTGGTGGTAAGGATTTGGCGCTGGAGTTGGAGTCTCGCGGTTATGACTGGGTGTTGGAAGAAGCTGAGGTGGGTGTGTAATGTCTATTGAAGTTTCTCCAAGTCCGATTTCTAACACTTTGGTGGATAAAGATGCTTATTTAACTGGGTTGTTAGATAAAGTAGTTGCATCAAAGTCAGAGGGTTGGTTGCAAGATGTGCGTCAACGTGCTGCTGATTGGGTGCGTCAATCAAGACTTCCTACTACCCGCGATGAAGAATGGCGTTTTGCTGATTTGTCATCTTTGCGTGAGGTGCAATTCAATGTAGAGACGTTTTTACCAAATATTACGCCTTTTAGTTTACCGGAAGCGAATAAGAGCTGTTTGGTTTTTGTGAATGGTGTTTATGCACCTGAGTTATCTGCTGTTTCTGGTTTACCTGATGGGGTGGTGGTTAGCAATTTGGCTAATTTACCTGGGGGTTATGATGAGCGGGTGCGGCAATATTTGGCACAAGCGTCAGGCGATCGCGAGGTGTTTACTGCTCTGAATACTGCTGGTATGACTGATGCGGCGGTGGTATGGGTGGGGAAGAATGTGGTGGTGGAAACACCGATTTATTTGGTGTTTGTTGCTTTGGGTGAGGGGAGGATTGCTTTACCGCGTTGTTTGGTGGTGGCTGAATGTGGTTCGCTCTTTAGTTTGGTGGAGGAGTATACGAACCGCAGAGACGCAGAGAACGCAGAGGGGGAGAGGGTTTATTTTAATAATGCGGTGACGGAGATTTGGGTTGAGGAGAATGCTGAGGTTAGTCATACTCGGGTTGAGTGTGATGGTGCTGAGACTTTTCATGTTGGGAAGACTGCGGTGATGCAAGCTCGTTACAGTCGGTATAGTTGTAATGCTGTAAGTTTGGGTGGAAGGTTTTCGCGTCACAATTTAGAGATTTTCCAAACTGGTGAGCAAACGGAAACTACTTTAAATGGGTTGACGATGATTAAGGATAAGCAACTGGCTGATACTCACAGTGTAATTGCTCTCAATTATCCGCACAGTGTGAGTCGGCAATTGCATAAGTGTATTGTAGGCGATCGCGCTCATGGAGTTTTCAATGGCAAAGTTTTTGTCCCGAAACCTGCACAGTTAACTGATGCGGCGCAATTAAATCGCAACCTGCTACTATCATCTAAAGCTAGGGTTGATACTAAGCCGCAGTTGGAAATTACGGCGGATAATGTTAAATGCGCTCACGGTGCGACTGTTAGTCAGTTGGAAGATGATGAAATATTTTATCTACAAAGCCGAGGTATTGATGCGAATGATGCTCGCAACTTATTAATTAATGCTTTCGCGGCTGAAATTATCAACCAAATACCGATTCCTTCTTTGCGCGAAACTCTCACGCAAACAGTCAACAGATTTTAGATTTTAGATTTTGGATTTTAGATTGGGTATTGAATAGTGGTTAATGCTGAACTAACAATTTCTCATTTTTAATCCAAAATCATAAATCCAAAATCCAAAATCCAAAATCCAAAATAGTATGACTTTTACACCAACAAAAACCCTCGCCGATCAAGTTCGCGCTGACTTCCCAATATTGAATCAGGAAGTCAACGGCAAACCTCTAATTTACCTGGATAATGCTGCTACCTCGCAAAAACCTTTGCTGGTACTTAATCGTTTGCGAGATTATTACGAGCAGTATAACGCTAACGTGCATCGCGGAGCGCATACTCTCAGCGCGAAAGCTACTGATGCTTATGAAGCGACGCGAGACAAAGTTGCTAAATTTATTAATGCTGCATCTCGTCAAGAAATTGTTTACACCCGCAACGCATCTGAGGCGATTAATCTGGTAGCCTACAGTTGGGGAATGAGCAATTTGCAACCGGGAGATGAAATTATTCTCTCGGTGATGGAACACCACAGTAATATTGTACCTTGGCAATTGGTGGCGCAAAAGACGGGTGCAGTTTTGAAGTTTGTTGAATTGACACCTGAAGAAACTTTTGATTTAGAACAGTTCAAAACTCTGCTTTCGGAAAAAACTAAATTGGTGTCAACGGTGCATGTTTCTAACACTTTGGGTTGCATTAACCCGGTGCAAGAAATTTGCGCTTTAGCGCATGAATACGGTGCAAAAGTGTTAATTGATGCTTGTCAAAGTGTCCCTCATATGCCTGTTGATGTGCAGGAAATAGATTGTGATTGG
Source organism: Tolypothrix sp. VBCCA 56010 (assembly GCF_050875635.1). Taxonomy (NCBI): domain Bacteria; kingdom Bacillati; phylum Cyanobacteriota; class Cyanophyceae; order Nostocales; family Tolypothrichaceae; genus Tolypothrix; species Tolypothrix sp. VBCCA 56010. The sequence continues at coordinate 30,259 of NZ_JBPAOH010000010.1, read as the reverse complement.
TTAGTTGCTTCCGGTCACAAAATGTGCGCCCCAACTGGGATAGGCTTTTTGTATGGCAAGTTGAATTTGTTGGAATCAATGCCGCCGTTTTTTGGTGGTGGGGAAATGATTGCGGAGGTGTTTTTAGACCATTCGACCTACGCAGAATTACCGCATAAATTTGAAGCTGGTACACCGGCAATTGGGGAAGCGATCGCTCTCGGTGCTGCGGTAGATTATCTTAGTAGTATTGGCATGGATAAAATCCACGCATATGAAGCGGAATTAACTGCTTATTTGTTTGAACAATTGCTGCAAATTCCCGAAATCAGAATTTATGGTCCCAAACCCGATGCTGATGGTGAAGGTAGAGCTGCTTTGGCTGCGTTCACCGCTGGAGAAGTCCACGCTAATGACTTATCTACATTATTAGATCAAGAAGGCGTAGCGATTCGTTCTGGACATCACTGTACTCAACCATTACACCGTTTTTTGGGTCTTCCGGCAACCGCAAGAGCAAGTTTATCTTTCTACAACACCCGCGAAGAAATTGATGTTTTTATCAAAGCGTTGAAGGAAACCCTTGAGTTTTTCGGTGGTTTGTTTGGTTAATAGAAAATATTTGAATACTGATTGTGTCAATTATTAGCAACGAATCATGCTTGTAATTGGCACAATTTTAATATATGGGTTTATGAACAGGAGTAACTAAAGTGTCATACAGTGACTTTACTTTAGATAGAGTGAGGAGAAGCTTTGGCTTAACTATTTCCGATAAAGTTGATATATTTTCTTCTGTATTAGAGTTATAATTACCGCCATTACTATCAGATATTATTAGGGAAAATATACCATTAGCTTTGGCTAGTAATACAGAAAAATCCCGTTCGGAAATGATTATTGCCCCTATTTTAATTGCAGTCAGAAAATATTTAAATTATCAAGTAAGTTTATTTTCGGGAATTGACTTTACAGTTGAACCATCACAAGGACTAAATGGAAATTGTGATTTTCTGATTAGCCGTTCACCAGAATTATTAATTGTCAGTGCCCCAGTAGTAACGATTGTTGAAGCTAAAAAGGAAAATATTAATGCCGGATTAGGTCAGCGAAAAGTTTGAGCGGAGGTTTCCTCCGATCAAAGCTTTTCAAGAGAGTGTGTTGCAGAAATGATCGCAGCTAAATTGTTTAATGAACGCGAGGGAAATAATATTCAAACAATTTATGGAACTGTCACTACTGGAACTAACTGGAAGTTTCTTAAACTTATTGGGCAAGTAGTTGAGATTGACTTGAGCGAATACTATATTAATAATATAGGTAAAATTTTGGGAATTTTATCTAGTATTCTGACTGAATGAGTACTTAAAGATGATTATATCTTCAAGCATTGCCGAACAAAGAACAGTGCTACACAACATTAGCTGGGAAACCTTTGAAGCCTTGCTAGCAGAAACAGGTGAGGATAGAGGTTCCCGATTTGCTTATGAAGATGGCACTTTAGAAATTATGACTCCACTTTTTGAACACGAAAATCCTAAAAGTAACTTTGGTAATTTTATTGTTGCTTTAGCAGAAGAACTAGAAATTGAAATTAAAAGTGCTGGTTCGACAACACTGAAGCGAAGAATCCCAAAAAGAGGCATAGAACCAGATAACTGCTATTATATCCAGAATGAATTAGCTATTAGAGGTAAAGAAACTCTAGATTTAGAAACAGATCCAGCACCTGATTTAGCAATTGAGATTGATATAACTAGCAGTTCAGTTAACAAATTAGAAATTTATTCAGCACTTGGTATCGCTGAACTATGGAGATATAACGGACGAAATTTGAAATTTTATCAGTTAATAGAAGGGCAATATGTTGAATGTGAATTTAGTATTGCTTTTCCGATAGTATCGGTGAGTGATATAAGCAGATTTATTCAGCAAAGTAAAACTATGGGAGAAATTGCTTTGCTGAAATCGTTTCGCGCTTGGGTGAGGGAAAAGTTAGGATAGTTAGGTAGTGAAAAATCTGGGGAATTCTCTCGTTTTATGGTGTAGATAAGTCTTTAGTAATGGCATGAGAAAGGCGATCGCATTCCCCAAGCCAAACACTAAAAGAAACGCGATCGCCTATAATTCCACTACTCTTCATGACAGAAAAATTAAACGCTCACACTACTGTGACATAGATTGTAGTTTGGTACTAATTCACGATAAACATTGAGTGTTTCTTTATTTACCCGTGCAGCACTAAACCGCTCTATATTTTGTTTCCCTTTGTATTTCCATTTTTGCATTTCCCAAGGGTTACTAAGTAATTTCTTCATAGCAGTTGCGACAGCAAAGCTATTTTTAGGTGACACCAAAACACCAGCTTCTCCATTATCTAAAGTTTCAGGAATGCCGTCTACGTCGCTGGCAATAATCGCGCAACCAGCTTCCCGCGCTTCTGTGAGAACCAAACCAAAAGATTCGTGGTGTGAAGCGAGGACGAAGATATCAGTTGCTAACATATAACGTTGCGGTTCGCTTTGGAAGCCTTCAAAATGAATGCGCGAAGCGAAAGCTGTATTTTGCACTTTTGCCTCAAACATTGCCCGATCCGGACCATCTCCCACTAAATATAGATGAGCATCGGGAAAGTCGGCAGCTATTATTACGAAGCCGTCGATTAATTCACCAATTCCTTTGCGTTGATACATTCCTGCTACGGTGGCGATCGCCGGACGGTGTAGGGGTAAGGGTTCGTAGTCTAGAATACTGCGATGCCGGGGACTACCCAATGTACCATTAGCGACGACTCGCAATTTTTTCTTCGGTATACCGCGTCGCACCATCGAATCTGCGACTGCATTACTAACTGCAATTACGCGATCGGCTAATCCCATCAGTACTGCACTACGCTGAAATTCATTGTGTACGGTGGTAACTAAACTATATCCAAAGTTCTTTTTAAACAGCCCTGCTAGCACAGATCCTGTCATCATATGTGCATGGACAATATCCGGCTGAAACTTTTGTATGATTTTTTGATAATGCCCAGCTGCTTTAATTAAATTTGGCGGTGTTCTAGACTGATTTAATTGAAAGTGTTGAGCGCCATAATTTGCTAATAATCCTTCATATTCGCCACCAGCAGATGCCATCGCAACATCGTGACCATCTTTTGCTTGCAAACAAGCTAGGTCTACTGCCACATTGACAATACCGTTACCAATTTGTTGTATATGATTAGTAAGATGTAGTATACGCATTTTTATTTCTCCACAGGGTCGCCGAGATTAAATTGATTAACTTTAAAACTTGAGACGCAACCTCTGCTTAACTCTTAATAATAAAGAAGTTTCAGCTACTAGGATTCTACTTTGAAGAATATTTCATAAGACCCCAAAAATCGCTTGATAAAGCCAGGGGGTAAACCTTCAATTTGAGAAGAATATGAGGCGATCGCTCTATTTTTTTTGTCTTGAACTGCTGCAATTGATAGCCGATAAGCATCTGCTATATCCTGCAACTTCAGCATAATAAATAGTGGCGCTCTCCAAAATAACCAAATCGCATACTCTAGCAGTTCAACTTCGATTTTGGCTTGAGCGATCGCTTCTTTTACTAAGGTATATGCAGCTTCATGATCCTTATGGCAATCTTTTTGATGTGGAACGTAGACTTCCCCTGGTTTATACTTTTGAAGCAGTTCAACTATCTGCTCAATCGTCTGTTGTCGTTGCAATGCTTCTAAATCTCGTAATGTTCCATCTACCTTATCCAAAAAGTAAATTTCTGATGGTTCAACTCCTAAAATATTCAATGCTGTTACGGCTTCTTGTTTGCGAATTTGGATGATTTTATCTTTAATTTCCGAATCCTCGCCAACTGAACCCTGTCCATCCGTCAGAAAAGCTACTACTACTGGTATTCCCTGTTCCCTTTTTAAAGCAATCATCCCACCGCAACCAAAAGTTTCATCATCTTGATGCGGAGAAAACACCATTGCTGATTTTTTGCTAAATGTTAGCGGCATACTTCCACGACGCAAAATCCACCGAACTAGTAAGTTAGAGTGCATATATTGCACTTGATAAAGCCAGGTATTTGGAAGTAATTTTTCTACCCTTTGGAGAATTTTTTTATAATTCATAGTCACTTTTTTACTCAATATAATCTGAGAAAACCTTCTAGAAGGTTTTTCTTTCTTTCATGCATATTTGTCTGAGTTTTATTTCTGGCTTTTACATAATACCACTTTTATTAATAACAGTTTCATGTTTTTCTTTTTGTTAAAAAAACAATATCTAAGTTTAACAATCACTTTACCTATGAGGAAATTTAAGTAATTTAACTTATAAATCTGCCTAGCAATGTTAGTTATTTGCTTGGTGACTAATTTAAATTTAATTATTAACTGGAAATTTTTTCCGTCTATACAAAGTTTATAGTAAGATTTATTTCTAATAATCTTAAGTGAATAAGTATTAGTTAAAACTTACTTTATCTACATTTACATAATCTCGAATAATTGTCTTCTAGATTACATTTGTTTGCTTTGACAACAGAAAATAAGGGCAAATTTTCAGATGCGATCGCTACCCAATTTTTGATATTAGCAGTACTACGCCATTAGAGGTTAAAGGTTAGACTGTATCTTGCGATTGAAAAATACCACTACTGTGCGTAATAAGTATCCCCTAATGATACCAAAAATGTTTAAAAACATACTTGAAATTAAACTATTGATATAAGTCAGGCATTCGGTGTCAAGCTAGCCGATTGTCAACTTTCATCCAACAGACTTGAGGTGAAAATTATTCTTCTCAAACTCCGAATACCCACTTATAATACTGTAGCAGATTATGTATTTTTTAAATGTGTTATAAATCACTTTGGTAGATTGTACACAATCACTTTTCCTTTCGCATCTTCCTCAACAAACACTAAGTACTGACCATTTGATCGGCGAAAAGCGCGGATACCGTATGGTATATCAATCCAACCACTTTCGCCCTTGACTTCTGCACCAGGTTTTAACTTTTGAACTTCCGCTCCCGTTGCTGTATTGTAGACATATACTTCTGCGGTTTTCACTGTGACGGCAAACACGTAATCTCCTGCCACACTCATTGCGGCTGTAGACACTTCGCGTTTGCCAGTCGTGTCGTAGGGAATCACAGTTCGCCAACGGGGAGTGCCATTTCCTTTGCTCCAATTGTCAAAACGGGCAATTTCCGATCCAGCATTTGTGGCATCGTCGCCGACTGCGGGGTGATCTTTAGTGAAGCCAGACAAATACATAGTGTCTGTTTCCGGGAAATATTCGATTCTCCTGATATCAGTGAATATACTTGGTGTGTTTTGTTTTTGGAGCGAACTAGAAGTATAAATTGGGTTGCCGTTTTTATCTAGTCCTTGTAACGGATAATGCCGAATGCCGATACCATCTAGAGTTCGCAAGGTTTTCCAAACATCTCCTTTGCTGTCTACCCACAATCCCCCCAGGTAGGGATAATCTTTTGGTAAAGAATCGTATTCGCCTTTGTCAAAGGCGCCGTTACCATTGCGATCGCCCCAAATCCATTCTCCTTCTTTGGGTATATTAGGAAGCCAACTTACAGCTACTGGTTTTCCATCTTTTTCTGGTGTTCCCCAAAACATTCCCGCTGGTATGGCAATTTTGCCATCACTGTTCGGATTGAAACGATAAATCTCTATAAAGCTGGCAAAGATATCTGTGAGAAACATAAAAGGCTTGCCTTTAATGCGCCGAAAAAAGGCTGAAGTCGGCGCTGTATGCAAACGCGGATCTTGTGGGTATTTGAAAGGATTTATTGTGTAAGCTTTGTAAGTCGCTTGCTGACCAGCAGGCTTGTTATAATTCATGACGAATTGTTCTTGCTTCGTAAATACCTCAACTCCATCACTAGCTGGGTCAGTATCAGCATTATCGACAAAATGCAAACCTAACAATTGCCACTGTAGTTTTCCGGTAGGTGAAAACTTCCGCAAATCCGTGCCTGAATAATTGAAACCATTACTATTTATATAGATATTACCTGCGGCATCTGTGCCGACTCCAGTAATACCGTAAAATTTCAAATCACTGATTTCCCCAGCCGTACCTTGATATATACCACCTTTGCTGCCGAAAGTTCCGGTTAATACTGGCTTTTTTTTAATATTGTAAATTAATACTTGCTGGCGCGAATCATTTTCTGCTACTAAAAGTCTATTTTGATTATCGATGGCGATCGCTTTTGGCTCAACTACATCGGCAATCTGTTCTGGTAACTGTTTTCCTTGTCGCGAATAATGTAGAATCTTTGCCGGATTACTATTTTTTTTCGGCTGAATAATCCATAAATTTCCTTGACGGTCAACGCTTATCTGTCCGGGATTGCTAAAGCTAAAGTTGCGAATTTCGTCTAGAGTTTCGCTGTTGTAAACTCGAATTTTATTGTCAGCGGAATCGCTAACATACAACTCGTTTCCTGAAGTTGCCAATCCAGTAACTTCGCCTTTAGTACTGACAATTAACATGCTGCGATCGTAGCCGCGTCCTTTACTAAAAGCAGCAGGTTTGCCAGATAAATCGTAGCGTCTTACACAGTACCAAGTTGTTTTTTCTGGGGGATAATCAGCTTTTATGTTGCCCATCGACCCCTGAATCATGGCAAGGTAAATGTATTTGCTATTTCCTGTGACAGCTTTGCCCCCGCTACGACTCCAACCGTGGGTTTCCACAGAAGAACCAATAACATCGCCATCCTTGTATATTCCGGCTTCTCTGCCGGCTTCATCCCAACCGCTGTTAGTATAAACTGTACCGTTTGGGGCAACATACATCGCTTCAATCTGGTTTTGTACCCACTTATCGCCACCGCCAAATGTATTACCTATCCAAGAGGTTTTGTAGGTGGTTGCTGACGCTACATTAGCAGTTAAATATGTTGCAATTCCAATTGAAATAATAATTCCAGCTATCAGACTAAGTAAAAAACTGATAACCTTACCCCGCCGATCATTTATTGACAAAAATAAATTCTTGATGTGCTGATTAAACATTTGCATTCTGTGATTGTTACTTTTGACGGTGTTTTGTTTCTGCCGCAGTTATGGCTTCTGATAAATGCCAATTTAGTAATTATTGATCGACCATGTTTATGATACAATAAAATTTGATGTGGACTGAATATTAATGCTTTATTCAGACATATTATTTACACTGTCACTTAAGTGTTTACTCTATTTTCATTTGTTAAGTTATCAATTACACCTAGATTAAGATTTAATTAATAGTCAAGAGTAGATACATCCAATTAGAATAATTGATGTTAAAAGAAACTAGAACATCTGTTATATCAGTATATATACATGAAATAATCAGATTGTCAGATTTTCTCGGTCGTCTTTACAAAATCTTTATTGAATCGACACAAGTGTTTAAATTTGATTTTTAAAGTTTTTAATCATGTGAAGTAGGTCGTTCCGGAAAAATGTCAATCAAAATATATATTTGTTGAAGATGAATTTGCTTTTATAGGGACGCTTGGACGCTTGAAAGAAAAATTTTCATGCTGTATTGTGAACTTCGTTCATATTGTCAGATTGCATAAATGCTATTGTTGAGTATGAAATCGCACACCAGCTAAAATCAAATTAATTGCTTGTTGGGTGTATTCCTCAATCATTTCTGGACTTCGCAAGTCTAAATCCGGTTTTGCATACTTAAGATTTTCGTAGGCATCGAAATAAAAAGTACAAACTGCGGCAATATGAATTGCAGTTAGAAACGGATCGACTGAACGAAAGCAACCGGACGCTATACCACGTTCTAAGATATTAATAACTTGCTCGAAACCTTGTTGCCAGTTTGTCTGTTTGTAAAACTTACCTTGATTTTGATTCGCTTCTTGAAATAAAATCATGCCTAAGTGAGGATGCTGGACTCTATAAGCAATAGCTGCTTGGATAACCTGCTTTAAAGCTTCTTCTGGTGGCAAATTATCCAAGTTAGTTTCCCGAAGCATGTCGTTTATGGGAAAGTCAAGCCGATGCAAGACTGCTTGATACAGCTTTTCCTTACTCTCAAAATAGTAGTAAATCATGGCTTTGGTTACGCCACTACCCGAAGCGATCGCCTCAGTTCGCGCACCCGAAAGACCATGCTTGGCAAACTCCCCCATTGCTGCATCCAATATCTGCGCTTTCGTCGCTTCAGCATCGCGCACTTGTCGAGGTTTGTTAGATGAAGATTTTGATTTCGTTGAACGACCCACAATTCACCATCAAAGAGACGAACATCATCTTAACGAAAAAACCGAAAACTTTGAGCGCCGACTTCCGGGGATCAAAGTTTTCAAGACTGGTTAGTAGTTGACAGACTAAATCAAATTGGTTAAATTAATAACTAACTAAAAAATTAGTTAACTCATTTTTCAGAGATTATCACAGCGAATGTAGGGACAATTCATGAATTGTCCCTACAAATAGGCTCTTATTCGCCATGAAAGAATAATTGCTATAAGTACAAAAGCTTACGCGAGCGAATTCCCGTAAGCTCACTTAATCTACAAGATTTTGCTGTAGTCATAAAAGGAAGAAAATAACAATGTCTATGCTTTTTGGCGCACCTTGGCTGTTAGCACACAAATCGATGTTAGAGGTAAACAAACCGAGAAAAGTTTCCCTCTACGGTTGTGATTACGTGCTGTGGAAAGATGCAGCAGGTAAAATAAGCGCCTTACCTAATGCTTGTCCACACATGGGAGCAATGTTATCTTCTGGTTGGTGTCAGCAACGTGAAGATAAAACTAGTGTTGTAGTTTGTCCATTTCATGCTTTGGAATTTGACAGTGAAGGTTGTACTATTTTGCCCGGTTCAAATAAGAAAACTTTACCACAATTGCAACCGTTAGAACTGATTATTCAAGATGATTTTATTTGGTCTTATGGCGGATATGAACCCAAAATACCAATTCCGACAATTTTGAAGGAAATAACTGCTAAGTATGACTTTATTGGACATACAGCAGACACCAGCGTGGAGACAGACTTGCTCACCATGCTGCTAAATATGCACGATTACAACCATCAAAACGGTACGCATCGCCCTTTATTTAAAATTGAAGAAGTGCAATTTGAGAAGTTTATCGACAACGGGCATGAATCGCACGCTTTTTTTGATATGCCTACAGCACCTACAAGTTTAAGAGAAAAAATCAGCAATCCTGACTTATTGCTACTACCAAAAGTCCTGAAACCGCACTTAGAAAATCACTTTCCGTCTTTAATAATTTCACATGTTGAAAACTGGGCAGCTAAAGTTGCACAATGCCACCTGTTTATCCCAGAGTCGGAGATGCGGACACGCACTTATGTATTAATGTTTGGGCAAGCGAAACATCCAGCATTTAAAGCGTTGGGTAAGAAGTTTCTCAACTTTGCCAAAGTTGTTGTCGAACAAGATGCAGATATTTTAGGGAAGATTTACCCAAATACGCCACAGAAAATTAAGCTGAATAATGAAGTGGGGATGGATTGGGTGAGACGCAATTTTGCTAGTTTTCCGGAAACTGGAGAACCGAATCTTTCTAAGTAATTATCACATCTAGATAATAGACGATCGCTCATTATTACCTTCTTTATTCGTCAACTCCCCGACTTCGCATATAGTTGTCGGGGATCTTGTTTTTTCACAACTCATTCATTAATTTATGAGTTGTGCTGCTTTTAATTGCGATCGTTGCGATTAGATGTCGAAAGTTGAATTATCTCAGAAAAACGTGAATACTTAACCGCATCAGTAAGAGGATAATTTACCGACACTGCAAGTAAGCCAATTTTTATATCCTCGAAATAAATTACACCTCCAATACGTCCTTCAACTTGGAAAGGTCCATGAAATAACTGATACTTTGCAATGTAGATCGAGAAAAAACCATTAATTTTTATTGCCTTGCCAAAGATTTGCTGACAAGTTTTGTGGATAACAGTATCTAGGTATTGATTATAGGCAGGCTCACCCAAGTCAGTAAATTCCGGATGATCCGCAAAATGATCCATATAAAACGACCAGATATGAGAAAGGTCTGCTTCATTAGTCAGTTTTTGCTTGAGTTCCTGCAATCGTTCGATTTCCATAGTATGGATATTGATGATATGGGGCAAGCAGACAGCACTGTTCAAAATTTACCACAGCGATCGCTTCAACACCTTCGCTGATACTCATTAAAAAGTTTTTTGCTTAATCACGAGAGTGATTAAGCATCCCTCAATCCTGAAAGACTATCGTAAGTCAGTTCTTTATTTCCCCAGTTCGTTTCTTGCAGAAATTCATCGAAAGTAGTCAAAAGTCCGGGAAACTCTTGCCGCAAATGCTGCACATCAGCTTGATAACCCTTGCGGCGATACCACTGAATCAAAGCGTACAATTCTTTTTGAAATAAAAGTAAGAATATCCACGCGGGTGTTTCTTTGTGAACAACAGTTGTCCCCTGCGCTTTAGAGAATGCCTCGGCAAGTTGCTTTGGAGTCAGCACATCCCCAGCAAGTTCAATTTCTTGACCGATGTACTTGTCAGGATTTTTCATCACGCAAGCAGCAACGCGACCCATATCTATAGTTGTAATCAGATGTAAAGGCTTGTCAGGCTGAATCGAAAATGGGAAAGTTCCCTTAAGTATCGACGGTCGCGTGTACTTTTTCCAAAACTCCTCCATAAACAAACACGCACGCAACATCGTTGTCGGTAAACCAGCTGAAGAGAGAATTTGCTCAACCTTGTACTTTTGCTCAATATGGGGAATTCCGGAATTTCTGTCTGCACCACCTGCGGAGTTATAAACAAAGTGCTTAATGTCGGCTTTTTTTGCCGCTTGTGCAACGCGCTTTGCCCTCTCCACTTCTAGCGGGTCAGGTTTGGCAGAGTCCGCTGAAGTAGCGTGACAATAAATAGCCGAAATGCCGTCCATAGCTGCTGCGAGGGAGTTTTCATCGTCTAAGTTAGCTTCAACCAACTCAACTCCAACTTCGCTCATTTTCGACAGCGAAGGGCGGTTCAGGTCAATTTTTCTCGTTATGGCACGCAGGTTAGTAACTTCCTGTTCGCGAAATCCTTTGACCACATTACCGCCGGTGCCACCAGTCACGCCGATGAGCAGAACTTTACCAACTTTCGACTCTGTAGCACCATCTGACATGCTATTACCTGGAGTTCTTCGTTTACATTAAGTTTATACAAACAAAGCAAAGACAAACAATGATTTCGCAACAACCTAATGTAGACAATACAACTGTATTTGAACAGTTATGGGGTATTACAAACGAACTCAAGCAGAAGTTGGATGCTCGTTTTACGCTACATCCAGAACCTTCTACGAAAAGCTTACAGAGCTATTCTGCCACGACAGGAGAGGCACACGGTTCGCTCAATACCTTCTCTGGAGAAGAAATTGATTGGTTAGTGCATGGGTGGTTTGCCAAGACCGAACAATCAAGCTTCAGCACGATGCGTCTGACTACCTGGTTGCGATCGCATATCCGGGTTCCTCATCTGGCGTTTGAGTTTGGCACGTTTCCAAATATTTTTTTTTACATTGATTACATCCCCCGAACTGATATTTTGATTGACCTGGAATATCTGGATCGCTACTATGAGCCAATTAATGAAACATTCCTGAGTTTGCACAACAATCCCAGTCTGTCATTATTTACTAGCAAGAGCTTGTATGTCCGCCAGTTTCAATCGCCTATCAGCCTCTGCTACACCTGTTCAGCTACGGATGACACACTCAACCTGATTCGCACACTTGCACACGAAATGCTGGATCGCTGGCTGACGTGGGTAGACGAGGCTGAACCAATAAAAGAAGATGCGCGGGCTAGCTTGGCTGAACGGGACTTGTTTTTGCGCCGTAGCAGCGCTGAACGCGATCCAGGCAACAAGTTAGCAGCGCAGATGCTGGGTACGGAATTGACTAACAAACTAATTCGGGCGCTTTGGGGTGGTGTCTAACGACAAGCCCTTACACGTCTACACATCCAAGAAATAACGTCATGAAATATTGAACAAAGCAAGTAGCATGGCAGCTAATACGGATAATACAGACTCATTTCGTGCCTTGGCACTTCAAGTAACGTGCCACGCAGTTAACCAAGCCAGCGATCGAACCCAAGCGCGATCGCTCATGCAGCAAACCATCAACCGCTTGGCGCAACAAATCGCTGGCAGTATCGCTTTTATTGGCTTTGACTGCCGTTTAATTGTCCTGCCGGAATACTTTCTCACAGGCTTTCCGATGGGAGAATCTTTAGCTGTCTGGGCAGAAAAAGCTTGTTTGGAAATGGCTGGTGCTGAGTATGAAGCTCTTGGTAAAATAGCCCAAAAGCATAATATCTTCTTGGCAGGCAACGCTTACGAACTCGATCCGAACTTTCCAGGATTGTACTTCCAAACCTGCTTTGTTATCGACCCCTCAGGGTCAATTGTCTTGCGGTATCGACGGCTGAATTCGATGTTTGCTCCCACACCCCACGATGTCTGGGATAAGTATCTAGATTGCTACGGGTTAGAGGGTGTTTTTCCGGTAGCGAAGACGGCGATCGGTAATTTGGCAGCTCTGGCGTCAGAAGAAATTTTATATCCAGAAGTAGCGCGGTGTCTAGCAATGCGCGGTGCAGAAATTTTTCTGCATTCGACATCAGAAGTGTATAGCAAAATGTTAACGCCTAAAGACGCCGCAAAAATCAGCCGTGCAGTAGAAAATATGGCATACGTAGTCTCAGCAAATACAGCAGGCATTGCAAATATCCCGATTCCTATTGCATCCGTTGATGGTGGTTCTAAAATTATTGATTATCGAGGAATTGTTTTAACTCAAGCTGATGCAGGTGAGAGCATGGCAGCTTTTGCCGAAATTGACCTGGCAGCTTTACGACGCGATCGCCAGCGACCTGGGTTAAATAATTTACTTTCACGGCAGCGATTTGAGCTATACGCAGAAAGTTACCGCCAGTCGCATTTCTACCCAGCAAACACTATGCTGGATAAAGAAGTAGACCGCAAACATTTTATCCAAACACAGCAAGAAACCATCGAGCGTCTAGGCAAATTAGGGATAATTTGAGATTGGGGAATGGGCAATGGGAGACAAGGAGACAAGGGGACAAGGAGACAAGGAGACAAGCAGACAAAGAGGAATTACCTATGCCCAATGCCCGATGCCCAATGCCCAATGCCCAATGCCCAATGCCCAATGCCCAATGCCCGATGCCCAATGCCCAATGCCCAATGCCCAATGCCCCATGCCCAATGCCCAATGACCAATGACCAAACCAATCGAAGTTCGCAACCCCCGAACCGGAAAATATGACTACGTAATTATACCGCCTCCCGCCAAGCTTCTGGCACAACAATGTAGCCGCTTGCGGAGGGCGCAAAAAAGCTGGCAGCAACTTGGTCTAGAAGCGCGAATTGAAGCCTTACAGCAGTGGAAGCAAGCGATATTATCTGGACGTGATAAACTGACTGAAGCTTTAGTTGCTGATACTGGCAGATTATCAATCTCGGTGCTGGAAATTGACTCATTCCTCTCCAGCCTCGATCGCTGGTGTGGATTAGCGCCAAAATTATTACAAGACTTTGAAAAAGACACAGCAATACCTTTTATCGAACTGCAACAAACAGCGGTTCCTTATTCCTTAGTTGGGGTGATTAGCCCTTGGAATTTTCCCTTATTGCTGTCTACAATTGATACCATTCCCGCATTGCTAGCGGGTTGTGCCGTCATCGTCAAACCGAGTGAAATTGCTCCTCGCTTCGTGACACCTTTGTTAGCGACACTTAACACTGTTCCTAAATTGCGCGATATATTAACTTTTGTTGAGGGAGCCGGCGAAACAGGAGCCGCATTAATTGACAATGTGGATCTGGTGTGCTTTACGGGCAGTGTAGCCACCGGACGAAAAGTAGCAGAAGCAGCAGCGAGACAGTTTATTCCTGCTTTTTTGGAATTAGGCGGAAAAGACCCGGCGATCATTTTAGAATCAGCGGATATAGAATTAGCCACATCAGCAATTTTGTGGGGTTCCGTCGTCAACACCGGACAGTCTTGCTTGTCGATTGAGAGAATTTATGTTGCTGAATCAATTTTTGATAAGTTTTACCATCAACTTGTAACTAAAGCGTATCGCCTGCGGTTGGCTCATCCTAAAATTGAAGATGGCGAAATCGGTCCGATTATTGCCGAAAGACAAGCAGCAATTATTAAAGACCATTTGCAAGACGCAGTGTCAAAGAAAGCGGTAATTCACTGCGGTGGGGAAGTCGAGCAATTGAGTGGTGGTTGGTGGTGTCGTCCTACAGTTCTCACAAGTGTTAACCATTCGATGAAAGTGATGACCGAAGAGACTTTTGGACCAATTATGCCAGTGATGGCTTTTTCTAGAGTTGAAGAAGCGATCGCATTAGCCAACGATACCATTTATGGGTTAAGTGCTGCTGTCTTTGGCTCGGAAGCAGAAGCATTAAAAGTCGCCCAGCAGATAGATGCAGGAGCAATCAGTATCAACGATGCTGCACTCACTGCCTTAATGCACGAGGGAGAAAAAAACGCCTTTAAATTCTCAGGTATGGGAGGTTCGCGCATGGGACCAGCCGCACTGACACGATTCATGCGGAAAAAAGCATTTTTGGTGAAAACTAACACTGTTAGCGACCCTTGGTGGTTTAATAGCCAATAAAGTTGTATACGAAGGAGAGTAGTGGATGTCTACCATCAAAGAAGAAATGCCCGTTCTTTTCCGCCATCAAGGAGATTGGGTAGGAACGTATACACTAGTTGATACAGAAGGAAAAATCCTCAACAAGCATGAATCTCACTTAACCTGTGAGTTTCCAGAAACCGGTCCTTATCCCTACTACCAAGTTAATCGCTACAAGTGGTCTGACGGTAAATACGAAGAACATCAGTTTCCCGCAACCTACCAAGATAAAAAACTCTGGTTTGATACAGAACGCATTCAAGGAAAAGCCTGGGAAGCAGACGATTCCACCGTGATTTTGTGGTTTTCTTATAAGACAATGCCAGAAATGTCTTTATATGAAATGATCCAAATTAGCCCTGACAATAACTATCGCGCTCGAACTTGGCACTGGTTTAAGAACCATCAAATCTACCAACGCACCCTGATCCAAGAAGAACGGCAACGATAATAAGTTG
The DNA here is from genome assembly GCF_050875635.1 of Tolypothrix sp. VBCCA 56010. Taxonomy (NCBI): domain Bacteria; kingdom Bacillati; phylum Cyanobacteriota; class Cyanophyceae; order Nostocales; family Tolypothrichaceae; genus Tolypothrix; species Tolypothrix sp. VBCCA 56010. The sequence continues at coordinate 15,077 of NZ_JBPAOH010000010.1, read as the reverse complement.
AGCGTTCACAGATCATTGATAAAATCAATCTTCAATTAGTAGGGTGCGTTAACGGAGTGTAACGCACCCTACTGATATGATTCGTTTAATGACGAGTGTAGGAACGCTCGAAGTAGGTTTTGAATTTATTAGCAGCAACTGCCAAACCAACTGCCCCAAGAGATGCCGAAACTGCCGCGACTTGTATCCACCCTTCGGAAAGTATCGCTAAAGCTGCAAAAGCGATCGCCACTCCCACACACGTTTGTTTCACTCGATTTGTTACTTGATATGCGCCAGAGCAAGAACTACACAGTTGTGTATGTTGCGAGAACCTGTCTAGTGGCATTAGGTTCACAGAATTCTCATCCTTGCCTATATTTTTAGAGGTGGAATAGCCTTGATAGTAAGGTAAAGATGACGCGAATTTATCCAGCCACTTGCGGTACTCCAAGACTAACGTATCAGATGTTTTCAGCGGCAAGTAAACTTGTTTCAAACTTTGTCCCAACCGCTCAATTTCTGCCTTTTGTTGGACAACAAGTTGCAAATCCTCCTCCAATATTCTGTTTTTCACCATAATGTGATCTAACCACTGAGGCTTGAGTTTATTTAACCAGCTCGAAGTGTTAGAATAATTCCTGTGTAGAATACGGCATCTATCTTTACTTAGAGGAATTGAATACAAAGCGGTTCCGGCAGCGATAGACTTACCCGGTAGTTCAACCTTAAATGTGTAGAGAACTAAGTTGGGACTAATAAAATCCAATTGTACCAAACTACTATCGGATCTTCCTATCCCCCGAACTTTAGAACGAATGCCTGCAAGGGAATTTTCTAGGACTTCTATCTCTAGCGGTCGAGCGTATTCTCTCTTGCCTAGTATCCCATCGTGGATGATGTTAACGTGAGCTGGGTCGATGACGTTTTCTATAAAATAGGTTTGGTCGTAAGGAAGGTCACGCATATAGTCTATGGAGACAAACTCCGGTTTGTCCAACTCCGCAATAGTAGGAATGCGCTCATCAGCAGCCGTTTCAGATTCTCCAGCCCATACCCAAGCGATACCTTGGCGTTCCACAACTTCAAATGACTCTACGCAAGCATTAGCCGGAATTTTGGCATTTGTTGGTAACTGCGGAATATGCAAACATTGACCATCGCTGCCAAATTGCCAACCGTGGTACAAACACTCAATTTTACCATCAATTATTTGTCCATCAGAAAATTTGGCTGCACGGTGGGGACAACGATCTACCAGACAGACAAGCTTCCCGTCTTGATCCCTAAATAAAACGAACGGTTCGTCATACAAAGAAAAGCTATAGGGTTGGTTTTTTGGTAAATCTTGCACAAAGCAAACAGGATACCAGCATTGCCTCCAATCAAACTCTTGATTTTGCTCAGGTTGGAGCGCCGTTTGTTTTGCTTGTTCTTCTATCTTGGAATTCACTATCATAAAAAAACTCTGATTAATGACTTAGCAGCAACTTATTCATTAGGATATAAAAATGGAAAATGCCAGTTATCCCGCTGGTGAAGGATTAACAGAAGTTTTACTCAGTCGTCTAAAGCTCAAAACTCAACTTGGGTTAGTAGATATGCGCTTGGAGTGTTGCTACTGAGATAATTCCGCTTAATCATGTAATATTTTTAACTGTGATTCTTAATTGAGAAATGCTTATCGCTACTTGATAATATTTTAAACTATTAGCATTTTTTTCACTCTCGAACTAAATTTAGCAAGGATAAAGCATGGCAAAAGCTGATAAAATAAATTTTTCCACCCCTAGCGGATTTCCCGAATTTCTTCCTAGCGAAAAGCGCTTGGAATTATATTTGCTAGACACCATCCGTAGAGTTTTTGAAAGTTATGGATTTACACCTATTGAAACTCCGGCTGTAGAACGCTTAGAAGTTCTGCAAGCCAAAGGTAATCAAGGCGACAATATTATTTATGGGATTGACCCCATCCTGCCACCAAATCGACAAGCAGAGAGGGATAAAGCGGGTGAAACCGGTTCAGAAGCCAGAGCATTAAAATTTGACCAAACAGTCCCCCTCGCGGCTTATATTGCCCGTCACTTAAATGAATTAACCTTTCCCTTTGCCCGCTATCAAATGGATGTAGTTTTCCGTGGGGAAAGAGCAAAAGATGGGCGTTTTCGTCAGTTTCGTCAGTGCGATATTGATGTAGTTGCTCGTCGGGAACTCAGCTTACTTTATGATGCTCAGATGCCTGCAATTATCTCTGAAATATTTGAAGCTGTGAATATCGGTGATTTCTTAATTCGCATCAATAATCGGAAAATTCTTACAGGTTTCTTTAAGTCAGTAGGTATTGCAGAGAATAAAATTAAATCCTGTATTGGCATCATTGATAATTTAGAAAAAATCGGCGAAGTTAAAGTTAAGCAAGAATTAGAAAAAGAAGGGATTTTAGCAGACCAAACCCAAAAAATAATTGATTTTATTAAAATTGACGGTACAGTTGATGAGGTATTAGATAAACTCAAACATCTCGCGCAAAATCTGCCAGAAGCCGAGCAATTTAGTCTGGGAGTTGCTGAAATAGAAACGGTGATTGCAGGTGTACGTAATCTTGGAGTTGCTGAAAATAGGTTTTGTATAGATTTAGCGATCGCTCGCGGTCTTGATTATTATACGGGTACAGTTTATGAAACAACTTTATTAGGACATGAAGCTTTAGGCAGTATTTGCTCTGGTGGCAGATATGAAGAGTTAGTCGGGACATTTATCGGTGAGAAAATGCCAGGTGTTGGCATTTCTATCGGCTTAACTCGCTTAATTAGTAGATTGTTAAAAGCTGGTATTCTCAATACCTTAGCTGCCACACCAGCACAAGTGATGGTAGTAAATATGCAAGAGGATTTGATGCCGATTTATTTAAATGTGTCTCAAATGCTCCGTAAGGCTGGCATTAATGTTATAACTAGTTTTGACAAACGAGGATTGGGTAAACAATTCCAGCTAGCAGAAAAGCAAGGAATTCAATTCTGTATAATTATTGGTTCTGAAGAAGCCGCAGCGCAAAAATCCTCGCTCAAAGATTTAAAAACAGGCGAACAAGTAGAAGTAGAATTGGCTAATTTGGCTGAAGAAGTGAAACGGAGGCTTCAGTGATTAAGCTGATTTGGAGAAGAAAGTTTCTTGAAGTTTTTAGGAGACGAAAATTTAGATTTTCACATTGTTGAACGAACAGCAGAAAGACTAAAAAGTAGAAAGAAGCGATCGCATCCTCAGATTGTGACTCGGTAATGCGAATATCTAAATATTGTCTAACTTTTAGCAAGTGACGATTTATTAACAAAATACTGTAAATAAAAAAAGTGCGATCGCAACTTTCATCCGAGAAGAAATATCCGTTTTGGTTCGTCATCAAGGAGATTGGGTGGATATTTATTATACAATTATTGAGGCGTTAGAGGTGATATATAGTATAGCGAATTATGTTCAGACCTAATAGGCTGAAGAAAATGCTCCAAACCGATTCCCAACCAATCGGTTGCTTGATTTTTTTCTCAGATAGTGACTCAATCGAACTTCTTTCTATGTGTGGGTTCGATGCGTTTATCTTCGACCACGAACATGGCGCTACGGATATGCACGTTATAGTAGAGCAACTCCGTGCTGCTCAGGCAACAGATGTCACCTGCATTTTGCGTGTGCCTTCACACGATCCAGTCTATATCAAGCGAGCCTTGGACATGGGCGTGGAAGGTATACTAGTTCCGACTGTAGAATCAGCAGATGAAGCGCGAGCAATCGTTGCTGCAACCCGCTATCGACCTCATGGCGGACACCGAGGTGTTGGTTATCCGGAGTCCCGAGTAGCCAACTGGGGTTTGGCAGAGCTAGAGTATCCTGCCAATTATCGAGAGAACCTACTTCTAGCCGTTATCGCCGAAACCCGTCGGGGTTTCGAGAATGTTAAGGAAATTGCCGCAGTTGACGGGATCGATATGGTAGTTTTAGGAGCAGGCGATCTGATGGCAGACATCGTGGACGATTTTGCTGCACTGACTAAATTAGGAACTTACGATAATTCAGAACTTAACCGACTGATGGCGGAAGCTGAAGCGATAGTTCGCTCCACCCCCGATTGTTGGCTTGGGGGTGTCAGTCGTTATGCTGCCGGAGGTCGCGAACTGTTCGCTAAGGGTTATGATTTCGTGATACCTGCTGCTGATGGTTGGTTGCTGACTGATGCTGCACGCTCGATTGTCACTGCCATGAGAGGTTAAAATTTCAGTTTAAAAATTGTGGAGCTATTTAGATGGTGAAGACCCGTGAAGTCATTATCCCCAAAGGAATGGAAATTTTATATGAAAAGTATCACTACTGCCCTGGCATTAAGGTAGGCAATACATTATATATCTCAGGACAGGTAGGACGCGATGAAAATTTACAGGTAGTAGAGGGAATAGAAGCCCAATTTGTCCAGACTTTCGAGAATGTGAAAAAGGTACTTTCAGCAGCAGGAGCGACTTTTGACGATGTGGTAGAGATGATTACTTACCATGTGACAGGGGGAAATCTCGGTAATTTGCAAGTTCAGTCTTCTGGTGCTTCAGAGCAACAATTTACCATTCCACACCTGCCGCTGTTTATGAAAGTAAAAGATCGCTATTTCACTAATAACTTTCCTACTTGGACGGGATTTGGGATAACTGCTTTATCTACACCAGGACTAATCGTAGAGATTAAGTGTACAGCAATCTTGGAATAGAGGCTGAACTATTCCGAATTGTTCAGAAATTCGATTACTGCCTTCGCTACTTCTTCAGGTATCTGATTCATCATGCAAATTGTTCCTTGTGCAAATTCAACGACTTTGCCATGAGGAATTGCTTGAGAAAGAAAATAGCGATCGCCAGCTTTTGCTAAACTCAGTTTTTCAAATTCTTTGACATCATCAATTCCCCAAATAATCAGAGTTGGACACTCGATGGCACGAAATATTTCTGGTGCATCTAGACAGTAATTGCCTACAGCCCAAACTGCGTACAAAGGATGACCAAAACATTTTAAATCGTCTAAAACCCAACGGTGATTTAATTCGGCAGAGCCTACGTATCGAGAACGGGCTAACCATCTTTCCATGAGGTGAGAGCCATCTTCTTTGATTTTAAAACCTTCATCAAATCTTCTGAATAGCTCTGCTTGTCCTCCCTCACCAAAACCAGCTACGTTACCTAAGATTAGTTTTTCAATGCGATCGCCATAAGTTGCTGCTACTTCTCCAGCCACAAAAGCACCTGTATGGTTTCCCAGAATGCTCGTTTTTTCTATACCTAATTCATCTAAAAGAGCGATCGCTGTTTTCGCGTAGTCGGCAATTGTATACATTCTTGGTGGCTTATCCGAATCACCAAACCCCATTAAATCCATTGCTATGACTCGTCTGTGTTCAGCAAGGATAGGCATGAGTTCGCGATATTCATCACTACTGCGGGGGTTCATGTGCATTAAAAGTATCGGTTCACCCTCACCACCGATGCGATAAAGAATCTGTCCATCTTCTGTGTCTAAAAAAGCTCGTTTAATCTTTTGTTTCATGATTTTTGAGCGATCGCAGTTACATTTTTCTGTAGGACAAGCATTGCCCATCCTACATTTGTGTTGGCTTTCTCACCCGCCCGGAAATAAATTTCCGGGCTAATAGCTAAAGTAAACTGAAGTTTACTATTATATTTTTCACATTATTTTAGTCATCTTTAGATGACTTTAGCTATTAGCAAGGAAATTCATTTCCTTGCGGGACTGGGTTTTACCTTAAGTTGACACCAATGAGCAATGCTCATGTGCCCCTACTTTGAAAGCTATGTGTATCAGGGTTTGTGTGAAATGCTATTAGATAGCAGTTGCCTGTAGTTCTTTTTGCAGAAAAGCTCGCGGCGACATCTTCAGGATCTCGCGGGTTTGCGCTGGCGTTGCAACTTCCCGACCGAGTGTATGTGCCATCTTCGCAACCTTTTCTACTAACTCGCCATTATGCGGCTTACCAAAGCGAGTGTAAGAATAATCTCCAAGTCCAATTCCGACGTGTCCGCCAAGCGTGATTGCCCAGGCTGCCACCCTCATTACGTCTCCATTCCAGCAAAGTGCTAGCCACTGGTTACCCGCAGGAACCTCAGCCACGAACGCCTGCAAACCCGGTATAGTCGCCGCAGCTCCAGCAGGCATCACTTCCCCAGTAAAGACAAACTCCCAAAGCGTTTCCCGTGGCAGAAGTCCCATTTCCTGGAAGCAACGCGCTGTTCGCATTTGCCCTACGTCCCAACAGACTGAACTGACGTAGAGATTGTGCTTTTTGAATACTTCAAGCACCGCCCTGAGGTTATCACGAGTATTAACGTACACTTGGTCGTAGCTAGTAAACTGTTTCGCCTGGGGATTCCAGAAGTCCACGTTGAGCGATCCGAAATCCACTGGCACCATGTCAACCCGCAGCACTGGATCGTCGTTCACTGCCAAAATGTGCCGGACGCGATCCTCTACCTGATTCTGTGTAATGTAGCCAAGCGTCGGATGGATTAGGAGATCCGTCTGTTCGCGAATTCCCTGTATCACTTCGAGATAGAGTTCAACTTCGTTGCGTGGTTTCCCACTATCTGGATCTCGCCCGTGCCAATGGAAAATCGAAGCCCCTGCTTCCCAGGCACGAACTGCTTCGCGGATGATCTCTTTTGGAGAGTAGGGTAAAGCAGGATTGTCCTCCCGATAGGTTATTTCGTTACAACGACACTCGATAATAAGTGGTAATTGGTCGTTCATTATATTCCTCCTAAGTAAGTAGGCAAATTTATTTGTATATTTACTAGGGAATTATATTTTTGTTCTCTGTCCCTCTATACAAAAATGCCTAATTAATTTTCCACAAGTACTTACTGCTTTTCCAGAAAATCAGTAAGTACTTTTAATATTTCTTCCGGCATTTGATTAATCATCCAAAGGGTTCCGCCTTCGAGTTCAACACTTTGGCTATCAGAAATTGCTTCTTGAAGCCAAAGTTGATTCTCAGCTTTGGCTAAACCAGCTTTTTCTAATGGTTCTAACGCTTTTTCCCCTGACAAAATCAAAGTAGGGCACTTAATCAAACGAAATCTTTCTTGGGCAGAAAGACAGTAGTTTGCCACAGCTACACCGGGATATACAGGAGAGTTAAAAGCCTTTAAATCATCCAAAACACAACGGTGATTTAACTCCCCTGTGCCGGCGTAACTAACACGAGCTAACCATCTTTCCATCAGGTGAGAGCCATCTTCTTTAATTTGATACCCTTGAGAATAACTCTTGAAAATCTTGTCTTTTTCCTCTTCGTCAAATCCATATACATTGCAGAGGATAAGTTTTTCAACTCTTTCTGGGTAAGCTGCCGCCACTTCTCCGGCAATATAACCCCCTGTAAGACTACCGAGAATGCTTGTCTTTTTTATGCCTAATTCGTCCAAAAGCGCGATCGCACTTTTGGCATAGTCTGCAACTGAATAAACTCTGGGGGGCTTGTCAGAATCACCTAACCCCATTAAATCCATTGCAATTACTAATTTTTTGGGAGCTAAAATAGGCATCAATTCTCGGAATTCATCACTACTGCGGGGAGTCATGTGCAGTAAAAGTATCGGTTCGCCTTCTCCACCTATATGGTAAAGAATTTGTCCATCTTCTGTGTCTAAAAAGGCTCTCTTGATACGTTGGTTCATTTTTTTATACTCCCTGACTTGAAAGTGCTGAGTGCTGAGTTTTTCAGTCTGCCGAAATGGTTTTTGAGTCTGCCGAAATGGTTTTTGAGTCTGCCGAAATGGTTTTTGAGTCTGCCGAAATGGTTTTTGAGTCTGCCGAAATGGTTTTTGAGTCTGTCGAAATGGTTTTTGAGTCTGCCGAAATGGTTTTTGAGTTTGTCGAAATGGTTTTTGAGTCTGCCGAAATGGTTTTTGAGTCTGCCGAAATGGTTTTTTCAACTTAGAGTTTCAAAATCAGCGATCGCCCAGTTAGAGACTTATTCAGCAAGCCCTAAATATGTTCCGCGATCGCAGTAATCAAATGCTCAAGTTAATTGCTCTAAAATCTTTTTAAATAAAGTCCAGTAGGCGAACCCAAAACTTGTCCGTTATTGTAAATCAGATTTCCCCGCAAAAAGGTAGTTTTGACTCTTCCAGTTAACTCTACTCCTTCAAACGGCGTATAACCTTGTTGTGACTTGGACTCAGCCGCACGTACCACAAAAGTTTCATTGGGGTCTAACAACACCAAGTCAGCATCATAGCCAATGGCAATGTCACCTTTTTCTAACAAACCAAAGCGCCGGGATGCATTCCAAGAGAGCAATTTAGCCATATGATTGTAAGACATCCCCCGCTTGCTACCTTCACTAAAGACACCAGAAAGCAAATATTCTGTACCGCCAAAACCAGACTTTGCCAACCAAATATTATTTGGGTCTTTAGCACTTCTTTTTTGTTCGGCAGAACAGCAAGCATGGTCGCTAACTATCCAATCTACTTGATGGTTAAGTACTGCTTGCCATAAGTATTCTACATCAGCACGAGGACGAATAGGGGGGTTTACTTTTGCCCAAGTAGCAGTGGGGGTATCAACATCTAATAGCAGATGTCCAACAGTAACTTCTCGCCGAAAGTTAATATGGGGAAAAGCAGTTTGCATAGTCAAAGCTGCTTCCATTGCCTTACGCGAACTCAAGTGTAATAAATTGATATTTGCACAGTTAGTTTCATGTGCCAAATACGAAGCAATGCAAATTGCTAAACCTTCCGAATGAGGAGGACGCGCTGCACTGTAGGCATGTAGTCCGCTAAGACTGAAATCGTTTTCAACTATTTTAGTATAAGCGTTGAGAATTTCTGCAACTTCGCAGTGCAAACTCAAGCTGATAGTATCTCGCGCTTCTGGATGTTCTGCCATCAAGCGAGTTAGACCGCGCATGATAAATTCAAAATGGGCAAAGTCGTACCTTTCCTCTTTATTAATCATCAAAAAGAGGTTTTGCTGGTCTGACAAACCATGCAACCCATAGCTGCCATAAAACATGAAGATTTTAAACGAAGATACACCGTGTTCTTCAAACAGTAAAGGTATTTCGTCAATATGCTGACTGGCAATAGGTGCAACGTGATAGCTGTAATCTACAAAAAAATTACCTGCGGATAATGCCAACACCTCTGGGAAAAAATCTTTATAAGAGCCGCCTTTATTGAGATAATACTGTCCTGTACGGATGTAATTTAAGCTGGTAGTCACACCTCCCATTGCCGCTGCTTTGGTTTCAGTCACAGCATCTTTGTCGAGGGGTTGATAGATACCGATGTGCATATGGGCATCCACGACCCCAGGAAAGCCCAGCAGGTTTTTGGCATCAAATACCTTTTTGCCTTTGTCTGGGCTAATATTAGGGGCAATCTGAGCAAATTTACCATCCTTAATTCCCAAGTCAAGCAGTTCGACAGCATCCTGATGGGGACGAACTACCAGCACATTTTTGATAATTTGATCTAATACAGAAGCTTCAGACACAGTAGACCTCACACTAAAATAAGTACAGAACCCAAATAGCTAGTGATGGATGAATACCCTGGTTTAGTCAGGAATTCCAACATCGTACCGGGACGCAGACCAAATCCCATCACCATGTAACGGTTTTTTATGAAATCATCTTCAGGAGAAAAGACAATGGAAAGTTTTAATGAGTATCATATGGATCCAAAGCAATTTCCTTTTCTCAAAAGCTTTCAAGATAACTGGCAAGTGATTAGAGATGAGTTTACACGCTTTATGAATAATGCATCTAATGAAGAGTTAAAATTCACTTCCGATGTTTTGGGTCCTAAAAGTAAAACGATTAAAACCAAGGAGAATGCGAAATACAGTGCTTTTGGTATTTTATTTCAAGGTTTGTTTATTGAAGAATATATTCAAGTCCATCAAATACCATATCCTGATTATGAATCAGATGATGCATCAGAAAAAGCACTTGCATTAAGAGAGAAATATTTCCCAAATTTGGCTAAGGTGATAGAAAAAGTTAACTTGAACGATGATAATATCATCAGAAATGTGTATTTTGGTACATTCCATCCCGGCTTGGATATCAAGCTGCATGTGAACTATAACCCTCACATGAATCGTGGCTATTTAGGATTGATTGTACCAGAGGGAGATGTGGCTATGAAAATATGCCATGAGCAGCTTTATTGGCATGAAGGAAAATTCCTGATTTTAGATCACAGCTATCCACACTGTCCGCATAATTACACCAATTATGATAGAACCGTCTTGGTTGTAGACTTTTTTAAACCGGATAAGCCTAGAGAGGAAGTGATGCAATTTGAAAAAGAGCAAGTCACACAACGTATGCAAGATAATCCTTACAGTTTAGGTGTTTTTGGTGAAAGCGATAAAGCTAAACTAGAAGATTTTATCAAGTATGGTTTAACTCATCAGTTAGAGTGGGATAAAGCTTTAAAAGCTTAATATAATCTCCACAATGAAACAAGATACCTGACTTATCAAATAAGTCGGGTATCTGTGCCCTTCACAAGTTCTTATTGAAAAATAATAATTGAGGTGTAAGGTAAATTTAAGAATTGGAAATGAACACAAAAACCTACAGAAAGTTAATAACAAAGCAACTTAACCAAGATTTTAAATCTGCTGTTGAAATTGTCGAACTGCCTATTCCCAAACCTGCTGGTAGTCAACTTTTGATTCAAAACAAATTCGCTGGCATTAACGGTGGATTTGACACTTTAGTTTGTCGTGGTGAAATTCCTTACTTTAACTTAACCCCTCCCTTTGATTTGGGTGTGGAAGCAGTGGGAAAAGTTGTCGCTATAGGTGAAAATGTCAAAGATTTTCAAATGGGTGATGCTGTCATAACTACAGCGCTTGGTGGTGGTTATCGAGAATATCAGGTTATCGATGCAAACTTAGCGGTGAAGGTGCGCGAAGCTACACCTGAAGTGCTAACTCTGATGCCTACAGGTGTATCAGCTTTAGTTGCATTGGAACAAGTGGGGGAAATGAAAAGTAATGAAGTGGTTTTAGTCACAGCAGCAGCAGGAGGAACCGGTCATATTGCGGTGCAATTGGCAAAGTTAGCAGGTAATCATGTCATTGGTACTTGTAGCACTGAAGCAAAAGCAAATTTACTGAGGAAATTAGGGTGCGATCGCATTATCAACTATCACAAAGAAAACCTCAACCAAATCCTCAAACAAGAATTTAACAACGGCATTAACTTAATTTTTGAATGTGTCGGTAAACAAGTTTTCGATAGCTGCGTTGATAATTTAGCGATTCGTGGACGTTTAGTTACTATTGGTTACATTTCCGAATATGCAAAAAATGTCGAACAGGTGCTACAACCTCGGATTTATCATCAACTGATGTGGAAAGCTGCTTCTGTGCGAGGTTTTTTGATGCCGCATTATAAAGAATATATACCAGAGGCACGCGATCGCCTGTTAAACTTGTTCTACACAGATAAACTTAAAGTTGCCATTGACTCAACTGTGTTCAACGGCATAGAATCTATCCCAGCTGCTGTAGAATATTTACTTGCTGGTAAAAATTGCGGCAAAGTAGTTGTCAGATTTTAGTCAATCGGTGGTGACAATGACAGAAAAATCAGAAAATACTTTGAAAGTTGCACATCAAGCGTTTACACATTTCAAACAGTTATTTTTTATACTTACCTTTAATTTTGGCAAATGTGCTTTAATGATTAACAGTTTTTTTGTCATTGTCAACAATATTGATATGGATATTTTTCATGAACATACTCATATATGTAAGCAGAGCATATATAAAAATCGTTATACCTATCATTTCCAACCCCTCTTCAATCGTTGAGATTACCTCTGCTAATAATATTCGCTGATGGTAAATGTTTGGAAAATAATGTACACCAATTACTTCAATAACACAAGCACCTATAACAAAGAGAGTACAAGCAACAACAAATAAGCGCTTGATTTTTGCAGGTAACTTAAAAAAGAAATTTAAATAAATTAAGACAAAAACAGAAATAAAAATGAAGTTTAATACATCCCACTTTTTATTTGAAGCCGATTCTATTAATGTATTTAACCTAGAATTAAATTTTTCATGTATTTGCAACCATTCGTCAAAAGATAAATACAGAAAAATAATTGACAAACCTTGCCAGTGAAGAGTGTACCGATTGCTATTTTCTTGCTTAGTTAAAGCAATGAGGGTAAGAAGAACTGAGCACAGCAGCAACAAGAGTGCTGAATACAAAGTAGGAAGATTGTTTTCGGAGTCTACATTAAAAAAGTTGACTAATCCTAAAAGTTTTTCATTACCAAAAAAGTATATATAAAACTGACCAGTAAGGCTTGCAAAGGCAAGACCTAGGGTGATCCAAATTAAAATTCGAGCAATTCGTTTTGGGGAAATTTCAAAATTCACAGTACAACTGCCTTTTAATAAGTCTCTAAATTAAGGACTAGGAAATATAACTTACGTTTCTAGAAGATGATCAAGTAGTGCACTGTTAAGTTTTTTTATTTTTTTGGAATTATAAGTCCAGTAAATCCCTGCTTTAACTTCTTATTAATCCATACTTAATCTGCACTTAAACTAAGATTAATTAAAGATTAATTGAAGTTTTCATAAAGTTAACTATATCTTTCTATAAAATGTTGTTTGATTAGAAGCAACCGAACCGTGTAGGTAAGCTCATAACTTCGATGACGGTAAATAATCAATTTACAGATTTGGCAGCTAGGCAATATCTACTTACTGGTAAGAATTACGGCAAAGTAGTTGTCAGATTTTAGTCAATAGGTGGTGACAATGACAGAAAAATCAGAAAATACTTTGAAAGTTGCACATCAAGCGTTTACCCACTTTCAACACGCTTTGGCAACGGGGGAGTGGAACTCGTTTCTAGATATGCTTACTGAAGACTTTAGCTTTTGGTTTCCGATGGGAAAATTTCACGGTTTAAATGTCGGCAAACAGAAAGCAGAAGCTTTTTTTGAGTATGTTAGTGAAGTCTTCAGTTCTGGGTTAACTCTGACTTTAGACAGCGTTACCAGCAATGAAAAGACGGTAGTTTTTGAGTTCCGCGATGAGGGAATGATGTACAAAGAACCTTATAAAAATCGCATAGCTGTTGCTTTTGATGTGCGGGGAGACAAAATTTGTGGCTATCGAGAATATTTTGGTAGTGATGGTAAATCGAATTAAAAATTTGTTAGTGGTTAGTGGTTAGTGGTTGGTTGTTAGTTGTTGGTTGTTGGTGGTTAGTGGTTGGTTGTTAGTTGTTGGTTGTTGGTGGTTGGTAATTGGTTAAGTTGTTGCGCTTAAAATTTGCAACCAAAGCCTCAAACTTTCTCCCCCTCTCCCTCTCCCCCCCTCCCCCCCTCCCCCTCTCTGCCGATAAAGAGAAAATTAAAAGCATCACAGCTTAGTTAAGGTCAGGGTTTGAGTGGTTGAATTCTTGAGATTTAGCTTCTGCTGCTTGATATGCATCTAAGTAGTCTTTACCACCTAACATCACATCACCATAATATTCATAAGGTGCTGCACCATAAACTGGTAGCGGTTCGTCTTCTGGATAATCTTCTTTCGATTCTTCGATTATCGCTTTCAGTTTTTTCACGCTCAAGCTTTGTGCTGGAAAGTACCAGAATTCTTGCTCGTTTTTATTCAGGTGCGGTAGGGTAGGATCGATAATGCGTACTACGGAGTCGTTGCCGGAAGTATCGCTTAATTCAATCCAAGCATGTTCAATCGGTTTGTAAGATTTGCGACCAATAACTAAAAAACCTTGCACGTAAGTTGCTCCCTCAGTCGCTAATGCTGCTTTGTAAGCATTGTCAAACGGAGTTCTAGCCTTGCTTTTTACGCTTTGAGCAATCTTAATAGAAAGCGTTTCATCTAATGCTTTGTCCATTTACAGCGGAAATTAGAGCGCCGACTAGAATATCCTAACACCTCAGCTAGGGGTGCTTTGAAGCGCTGCTTTTTTCAGTCTCTAAAATACTTCTTTAGTAGCAGGTTTTATGTAGCTTTTAATTTTAAATTGATGAAATATTCACTGATATCAATACCGTATTTAACATATGCTTTCAGAAAACTCAATTATTGCGACTACGGAAGCTGAGAAATTCCAGATTGAGGGAATTAGCGAACCTGTGATACTGCGTTATTTTGAAAGTTTAAACGCAGGAGAGTTTGATGAGACTGCAAGCTTGTTTGCTCCTGATGGCGTGATGCATCCGCCGTTTGAATCTGGTATAGTGGGGAGTAACGCGATCGCTGCCTATTTAAAACAAGAAGCTCAAGGCATTAAAGCCGAACCTCGGCAGGGAATCTCCGAAAATTTGGATAATAATCAAATCGAATTTCAGGTCAGTGGCAAAGCACAAACTACTTGGTGCGGTGTCAACGTCATGTGGCTGTTTATCCTCAACCAACAACAGCAAATTCAATTTACTAAAATCAAACTTTTAGCTTCTCCCCAAGAATTGTTAAATCTGCGACGATGAGACGATATTGGTTAGTGGTTGGTGGATAGTAGTTAGTGGATAGTGGGAATTTTCAGAGGGGACTTTGTTGACAAGGGGACAAGGAGGACAAGGGGGACAAGGGGGACAAGGGGGACAAGGGGACAAGGAGGAATTACCAATTACCAATTACCAATTACCAATGACGGCAGATGCTCCACGCAGGTGATCCCCAAGACCGCACTGCCTCCCCAATGCCCAATGCCCATTGCCCAATGCCCACTAACAACTCCTAACTCTTGGTAACTGTCGCTTTCTCAAAAGAGCGTAGGAGCATTTTTCGTCCTAAATCAATATGTGATGGCGCACACAGCCAATCTGGGTGTGCAGTCATCAACAAACTATCTAAAGTCTCTTGATCGAATAGATGCCAGACTAAAGCTTCATTAATTTGCGCTTCTACAGCATAGCAGTCGGGACTGACCAAGCCCCGTTGGGGCGGGGTGTAGGGTGTGGGGTGTGGGGTGTAGGGAAAGAGATAGCCCCAACAACCAGTGGGAAACATACGCCCCGTCTTTTAAG
>NZ_JBPAOH010000009.1:0-101378 GCF_050875635.1 Tolypothrix sp. VBCCA 56010 | reverse complement strand
TTTCTGTCCGGCGAACCGCCGCATCAATTTGCTCGCCCGTTCATCGTTTTTAGTGAGGTATTGAGCTTTATGTTGTCCGTTTTTGTCCGGGTTCATCCCAACCCAACTTGTAGGCAAACTCAATTGATCGCCCTGCACCCAAAGCATCGTAAAATCCCACTGCAAATTCTATCGCAGCTTTATCACCGATCGCCTGATTCATGCCGATAACATAGTTAATGTGTTTGCTGATCGCAAGAGCCTGTTCCTCTGAGTAACAACCATTCAGCACTACACATTCAATGCGATCGGCAAACAGTTCAAACAATCCAGCCAATGCATCTCCACTGACTAGCTTTGACTTGCCAGAATCATCTTCAAATATCAATCTCTCTTCTGTGCCATGTCCGGAAAAATGAATAATTTGTGGGTTGAAATCTAACAGTGCCCGTTGAATATCTCTTGGACGAACTGCCAACTGTTGCTTGAGACTAAACTGGTCACGTTTTTGCGATCGCTGTAATCCTTCCTCAATATCTCGCAACTCTTGATCCAGACGCAGGCGTGAAGTATCTTTCGGATTTGCAGCTAGAATCAGAACCTTTTTGATCGCAGTCTCTTTTTCCATATAACTACCAAAGAGGCACTGTTAACAAGTAGTAAGTATATCCGGAGTTCAGCCGATATCCGCGCTTTTAAAGCATATTATTAATATTTCAGAACTTAGGTAACTATCATAACTCAAAGAGTTTTTACGAACACAAGCCGCTAGAACCTATCAAGAGTTAGATCAAGCAATTACAGATGCCCTAACTGAGATATTGCACCAGCTATATCGTCCAACACAAAAATAACTAAGTATTGCGCTTCTGTCCGCCAGAAATTGTCAATCCCTATAGTTCGCAGGAAAAAATAATCGGTTTTGAGGATTTCAGGAATCTCGAAGTTTTTGGGAAGAAACGACATTGTGTGATGCACAAATTAAATTAACAAACTGAGTTTATCAGTTATTGTCGAATAACCCGCTCCCAAATCAATTATACTTTTGGCGGGTGGCTGACGGACGTTGAGGCTTTGTGTAAAAACATCTTCATGATGCTTCCACATATTCACATAAAGTTGTTGGTTCCGGAATAGGTAAATTATCCTCACGCAAACCTGCTAAATGAAAAGCGATCGCTTCTTGTATTTGTTGCTGTGTTTCTACAATAGTTGCACCTGTTGCCACACATCCCGGCAAATCCGGAACGTAAGCTGAATAATTACTTTTAGCTTTTTCAATCACAACTGCGTAAAGCATTAGTCTTCTTCCTTCTCTTCACTGTCTTCTATATCTTCTTTTTCTTTGTATTGTATTAGTTGCGCTTGTTTAAAAATACTGTTTAACGTCCCCGATGCTAAATCATCAGATAATTTGCCTGCAACTGTTACCAAACCAGCTTTTATTGGATGCTTATACTGTCGATGACTTCCCCTAGTTCTAGCAAGATACCAGCCATCTGCTTTTATTAGTTTAATAATTTCACGGACTTTCATCTATTACGTTTAACATTAAAAAAGAGCGAAACAATTATTCGCTCTTTTTCGCTTTTCAGCTTTGCTTACTACTTCAAGTCTAAATATCTTCAATTTCAAGTTGAGCCATCGTCACGGCATCAAAAGCAAACGCAAAAACTAATGGCATTGGACATTTTAACAAATAGCTAGAAACTACAGCGGCAATTGTTGTCACTACTGCTGAAATCGACAACCATTTTTCTTCAGCAGTTAATCCCTTTTTCGCTTTAATTAGATTCAAAACTTTGGGAGGGATTGGTTCCGGCATTACTGCCATTGGCGGAAAAGCCCAATAATTGTTACGTCGCTCAACAAATAAATCTGTCCAGCCATTTTCTTGGCACCATTCTTCGATCCATTCAATTGAGTAATGTTTCATAATCAAAGTCGGGAATTTGGACGAGTGGAAATTTCTGTAGAAGTTAAATATTAGTTACTTGATTTCTGCTCTGCCCACCAATCGCACTCTTAGTTAACGATTGTTCTTAATGGTTAAGCAATGTTTAAGCATGTGAAACATTTCTTATATAACGTTAAAATCATGCTTGTCATTATTACAAGACTAACAGTAACTCATCGCCTCTTGGCGTTAAAAGATAATAAACTTTACTTTATAAACTATTGTAAATAAATTAGTGAGTAATTGCTTTCATTCCATAATATATAACTTGACTTGCGAAAACTCAATAATCAGCTTTGTTCGGATATCTCTAAATAAAGAATTGTAAATAAATTTGTGAGTGCTTACCTTTGTTATCCACTCAAACAAGTTGCTGTGTTAAACCTTGCGCTTGTCTAATTGTGCCGCAGATGAACAATATTTATTATCAGTATTAAGTAAGAACTTTTGCTCTTTCATAAGTGCGATGCGGAAGCCGCCACCTCCGGTGATCGCGTTGATGGCGGGCGCTTTGTGCGATCGCCCGTTTCGCCCCTATCAACCTTAACAAACTGTTACAAGTTGCCTTCATCACCGCCAAAAGTTAGAAGTTAACGAATAAAACACCAGGGACTTGCGGTAAGCTAAAACTTGAACCCGCACAATCTGCGATTGAACACACAACCAGCAAGCGAATATGTTTTGGCGGCAAAAATTGGCGTTAATTATCTTGATGATTGTATTTTGCTTGAACTGGGCAACACCAGCGATCGCAGACTGGACTCATCCATTGTCATTTAGCAATGCACAATTGACAAAACGGGATTTTTCTGGGCAAAGTTTGCAAGCAGCTGAATTTTCTAACGCCAATATGGAACTAACTAACTTTGCTGGTGCTGACTTGCGCGGGGCAGTCATGAGTGCAAGCACGATGACACAAGCGAATCTGCATCAAGCAGATTTAAGCAATGCACTCGTCGATCAGGTAAACTTAACAGGGGCTGATTTGAGCGATGCCAACTTCACAGAAGCTCTTTTGCTTGGCGCTGTCTTTACCAATGTAGATATCAAAGGTGCAGATTTCAGCGATGCGATTTTGGATAAAGTGCAAATCAAAGAACTATGTGCAAAAGCCAGCGGTGTAAATTCTCAAACTGGCGTAGAAACTCGTGAATCTCTAGGATGTCAATGAAGCGTGTTGGTGTAATTGGTGGTGGACAACTCGCCTGGATGATGGGAGGCGCTGCACAAAAGCTAGGATTAGAATTGGTGGTGCAAACTCCTAAGCTACAAGATCCGGCTTTTGCGATCGCAGCTGATACAGTTTTAGCTAAAGTTGATGATGCCACAGCCACCGCTGTTTTAGCTAGCAAATCCGATATCATCACCTTTGAAAACGAGTTTGTTAACTTAGACGCTTTATCAATCCTGGCAGATCGAGGCGTTTGCTTCCGTCCCTCTTTAAAAGCTTTAACTCCCCTTTTAGATAAATATCATCAACGCTGCTATTTACGCGACTTGGGTTTACCTGTCCCGGAATTTTTCGCTGTCGAGCGTCAAGATAGCGAAAAAATCGCATCTAAGTTGGGTTTTCCCTTAGTTCTCAAATCCCGACGCCACGGCTATGACGGTCAAGGTACTTTCATTATCAAGGATTTGGCGACATTACAGCCCAAGCTAGATTATAATATCACAGAAAGTGCATTTTTGATAGAAGAATTTATTCCTTTTGAACAAGAATTAGCGATAATTGCAGCGCGTTCAGTTGATGGCGAAGTTGTAACCTATCCAGTGGTGGAAACTCAGCAAGAAGAACAAGTATGTCGTCGGGTAATTGCGCCGGCACAGATTACCCCTCAACAAGCAGTAGAAATAGAAGCGATCGCTCACACTATATTAAATAGCCTGCAAGTAGTAGGCGTTTTTGGGATTGAGCTATTTCTCACCGCAGAGGGAAAAGTGCTGGTAAATGAAATTGCCCCAAGAACGCACAATTCGGGGCATTTTTCCCTTGATGCTTGCGAAATTTCGCAATTTGAGCAGCATTTGAGAGCGGTGTGTGGTTTTACTTTGGGTAATCCCGCTTTGCGCTGCGCTGGTGCTGTCATGGTTAACCTTTTGGGATATGAAAATTCTCAAAGCGATTACGAACAAAAGCGATCGCTCTTACAGCAAATTCCCCAAGCGCACCTGCACTGGTATGGTAAAACTGAATCGCGTTTGGGACGCAAATTAGGACACGTCACCGTTTTGCTCGATAATCAAAATCAGGCGATGGATGTCGCCCGCAGCATAGAATCTATCTGGTATCCGAATACCCCCACACCTATAACACCCATAGGACTAGAAGCCTAAAGCTTATTTTCCACATAAGACACACAATATCTTTTTGATAGTTATAATGGGTGAAGTTGCACTACGACGTTGGTGACTGCCATCAAGTTTTTTGATCTATGCCTTTAAAGAAAAGGGAATCAACTGTTCTCGTGGCAGTAGACCGAGCAATGACTCGGAAACTTTAAACGAGGAATTAGGTTCCCACCTGGATAAACCCAGGTCATAAACTTAGGTAAAACGGCGTCGCGGTGAACTTAAAATTTTTAGCTCCCACAGTCTTTGCTAACTGTGGGAGCTTTTAACTATATAAAGTCGTCAAAGCTTGAATTTACGTAGGGGCAATTCATGAATTGCCCCTACAAGACTTTAGTCTTATATATAAATCATTTATCACCGAGTTAATAAAAAATTATATAAGAGACAGCAAAACAAGTTATTTTATGCATTTTAGCTGCATTCAGGATACAAATTACTTATATATAGAAGTTCGGAAATCTTAGCTGCATCTTTTGTCAGGAAATCTGTATAAATTGATTCTAATTTAGATATCAATAAAAGATAAAATAGTCAAAACTGCGTTAAATTTTGGTGAAAGCAGCAAAAATTGTCACAACAGCTAATTAATACGGTGTTTCCAGCCTCAGTTTTTCAACTAGACAATGGTGTAACCTTTATTCATCAGGAAATTGCCACCACCCCTGTAGTAGTGGCTGATGTTTGGGTGCGTGCTGGTGCAACAAAAGAGCCAAATCCGTGGTTCGGCATGGCGCACTTTTTAGAACATATGATTTTTAAAGGTACAGCGACGCTACCCCCCGGAGTATTTGACCAAAATATTGAAAATAGAGGTGGCGTGACTAATGCCGCTACCAGTTATGATTATGCTCATTACACTCTCACCACAGCTGCCACATATCTAGAAGATACTTTGCCTCATTTAGGAGAACTGTTGCTGAATGCTGCAATTCCTGAAGAAGAATTTGAGCGAGAACGGGATGTAGTATTAGAGGAAATTCGTCAAGCGCAAGACGATCCGGATTGGCTGGGATTTCAAGCTTTGATTCAAAGCGTCTACCTTTCTCACCCCTACGGACGTTCGGTGCTGGGTACTGAGCAAGAATTGATGCAGCAATCAGCACAAGCAATGCGCTGTTTTCATCGCGCTCACTATCAACCAGAAAATATGACGGTAGTGGTAGTCGGGGGAATTGCGGAAAAACCAGCTTTAGAATTAGTAAATCGCACCTTTGAAAATTTTGGCGATCGCACTGATTGCCCGCAGTTTGAATTGAATGTCGAACCAGCAATTACTGGTATTCGTCGTCAAGAACTACATTTACCACGCTTAGAGCAAGCGCGGTTAACAATGGCATGGACAGCACCAGGAGTCGAAAAACTCCGCAGCGCTTACGGTTTAGATTTATTATCAGTACTGCTAGCAGAAGGAAGAACTTCGCGCTTAGTTCGCGATTTGCGAGAAGAACTGCAATTAGTGCAGGGAATTTGCGCTAATTTGTCTCTGCAACGAGATTCGAGTTTATTTACAATTAACGCTTGGTTAGAGCCAGAAGAACTAGAAAAAGTTGAAGCTTTAATTTGCACTCACCTGGAAGATTTGCAGAATGTGGAAATTAGCGATGCTGAACTCGCACGTACCCGCAGACTGCTATGTAATGAATATGCCTTTTCTACGGAAACGCCAAATCAACTCACCGGGCTTTATGGTTACTATAACACGATCGCCCAAGCTGAATTGTCCGTTACCTATCCCCAGCAAATTCAGTCATTTGATGCTCAAGAACTGCAACAATTAGCTAAAGATTATCTTTCACCGCAAAATTATGCAGTTACGGTACTCAGACCTTGTTAGTCATTGGGCATGGGGGATGGGGCATTGGGCATTGGGCATTGGGCATTGGGCATTGGGCATTGGACTCCTAACTTTTAACTTTCGTACAGACGTTCGGTGTGGAACGTCTCTACAATCGTACAGACGTTCCACACCGAACGTCTCTACCGCTCCTCCTAACTTTTGACTAATGACTCAAACTCTAAAATCTTCTATTTCTCACTCGCCGATCGCTCGCACTGTGTTGAGCAATGGCATCGTATTATTAGTAGCAGAAAATCCCGCCGCTGATATCATTGCAGCGCGGATTTTTATTCGTGCTGGTAGTTGTAACGAAAATCCACAGCAGTCAGGATTAGCGCATTTATTATCTACAGTGCTGACAAAGGGATGCGATGGACTTTCTAGCTTGCAAATCGCCGAACATGTAGAATCTATGGGGGCAGGTTTGAGTGCAGATAGTGCCGCCGATTATTTTCTGTTGTCATTGAAGACTGTTACCGCAGATTTTGCGGATATTTTGCAATTGGCGGGGCGAATTATGCGATCGCCTACTTTTCCCGAAGTTGAAGTAGAATTAGAACGGCGTCTAGCTTTACAAGATATTCGCTCTCAAAAAGAGCAACCATTTACCATCGCCTTTGACCAACTGCGCCAAGTGATGTATCAAAATCATCCCTATGCTATGTCACTGCTGGGAGATGAAACAACTATGGGCAGTTTGACTCGCGCCGATTTAGTCAAGTATCATCAGACATATTTTCGTCCAGATAATCTAGTAATTAGTATTGCCGGTCGAGTCACGCTAGAAGATGCAGTTAATTTAGTAGAAAACATATTTGGAGATTGGCAAGCTCCACCCGAACCACTGCCAAAAGTACATTTTCCCCATATAAAGGTTGAACCGCAGCAAAGACTCAAAGCGCAACAAACACAGCAATCAGTCATTATGCTGGGTTATCTCGGACCATCAGTGCGTGCTGCTGATTATGCTCCATTAAAGTTGTTATCTACCTACTTGGGAAATGGGCTTTCTAGTCGCTTGTTTGTGGAATTGCGGGAAAAGCGGGGTTTAGCTTACGAAGTGTCCGCATTTTATCCCACAAGGCTGCATCCTGCCTCATTTGTAGTTTATATGGGAACCGCGCCCGAAAATACCAGCATCGCTTTAACCGGACTGCGGACAGAAGTAGATTTACTCTCTAGCAATCAACTAGAAGAAAGCGCACTTCAAGCCGCGAAAAATAAGATACTGGGGCAGTATGCTTTAGGTAAACAAACTAACGCTCAAATTGCTCAAGTATACGGCTGGTATGAAATTTTGGGGTTAGGAATTGATTTTGACCAAGAATTCCAGGAGTTAATTGCCGGTGTGAGTGTTAAAGATGCGATCGCCGCAGCTAACCAATATTTACGGGAACCTTATTTATCCTTAGTCGGTCAACAAAAAGCTATTAATAGTGCAATCAACTAGCTTTTTTGTAAAGCCAAGGCGCTGTACTATTAGCATGAGAATCAACCGGGGGTAAATTCCATGAAAGGCAGCCAGACAGTAAGTAGAACTAACTACTTACACACATCAATAGCATCTCGTTTTTTTTCCGCCAGCAAGTTTTATTTATTACCTCTGTGCTTTACTACTCCTGTGCTAATTGGCTCAACAGCCGTAGTATCATTTGCAGCACCACCAGAAATTGCCCAAGTAGTTGGCGGGGGTAGCGTCAATCGTCCTACCCTAAAACTTGGTAGTCAAGGAGAGCGCGTCTCTGAATTACAAGGAGCGCTGAAACTTTTAGGCTATTACACAGGTACAGTCGATGGAAACTTTAACCAAACGACGGCAACCGCTGTTTCTCAATTTAAAAGCGCAGCGGGTTTGACTCCTGATGGCATTGTTGATGCTAACACTTGGGCTAGACTTTTTCCCGGCGAAGGAACGGTAGCTTCTTCTGCTTCACCTAACCCCGCAGCTAAGTTTCCCACTCCTGAGCCAAAACCGTCTAGCCCAACGACAACAAGCACCTCACAAACAACCGTCAGACAATCATCACCCGGCAGTGGTACTTCAACCAGTAGTTCTGAGCAAACTATTCGTACTACCTCAACCAATTCCGCTGGACAAACTTCTAGTTCTGAGCAAACTGTTCGCACTACTTCAAGCAATGGTTCTCGCGAAACTGTTCGCACTACTTCAACCAATGGTTCTCGCGAAACTGTTCGCACTCGTCAAACTCCTCGAAGCCAAACTGCTAGTTCTGGGGAAACTGTTCGCACTCGTCAAACTCCTCGAAACCAAACTGCTAGTTCTGGACAAACTTCTCGCACTCGCCAAACTAGCAGTTCTGGACAAACTTCTCGCACTCGCCAAGCTAGTAGTTCTGGACAAACTACTCGCACTCGTCAAACTAGTAGTTCTGGACAAACTACTCGGCAAACGCCTAGTATTCAATACACCGCAGCGGGAATGCCGATTTTGCGGATAGGAATGCGTGGTTCTGAAGTTGTTAAACTGCAAGAAAGACTCAAAAGGCTTGGTTTTTTGGATGGTAATGTAGATGGAGATTTTGGCGCATCTACTGAAGCAGCGGTGAAAGCTGCACAACAACGCTATGGTTTAGAAGCTGATGGTATAGCTGGTGGTGCTACTTGGGATGTTCTCACACGGCGTCGCAGTCAAGCGCGTTAGATTACCTCTTGCGACTGATGTAAGACAAAAAGAGAATTTTACATAACGATTATTTATCAACTGTAGTGAGTCGATTTTCTTTCACCTGAAGTTTTCAGTACGAGAAAATCGACTTATTATTTAATTACTTCGCTTAAGATAAGGACTGAAGTCCTTACTACGAAAATGTAATAAACTTATGCGACACTTTTTGTTAACTTGGTTAGGGACAGCGATCGCCTTGCTGATTACGGCTCATTTCGTTCCTGGCTTTATCGTTAAGACTTTTGTCACAGCGCTTGTCGCTGCCGTTATTCTCGGACTAGTTAATGCGATCGTCCGACCGATTTTAATGCTTTTGACTTTGCCAATCAATCTAATTACTTTTGGGTTGTTTACATTTGTTCTCAACGCCTTTACACTTTGGCTGGCAAGTGCCCTTACTCCTGGTTATGGTTTTGAAATTCGCGGCTTCTTGCCTGCTTTTTTAGGTTCAATTGTGCTGGCGATCGTTTCTAGCATCATTAATTATTTACTCAGAGTAATTGACTAGATAAAGGTAAAAAAAGATAAAATATCTTTTTTAACCAAAACCCAAGCAGCTTTATAATATTACTGTTTTTTTAGAAATCAGATCGTGTCTGTAACCGTCGTAGAGACGTTCCATTGGAACGTCTCTACAAAGAATATGTGTCCCAATGCCAGATACGATATCAGATGTATTCTTTTTGGGCTTGGGCAACGGCTATTGTTACCGCTCCTTGTAAAGTAGAGCAGGAGAGATTTTCATGATTAAAGCTTGATTTAAATATTTGTTTCGGAATCAGCAGAGTTTGACACTTAGCTGCTAGTAAGGCTGCGGCTTCAGCTACGCTATAAGTTCCCGTCTTTAGCGCAACAACTGGGGAAGAGTTGGGGACATCAACAGAACTGAGAACATCTGAGGGAAAGGTTTTCAAAGGCAAATTGCGTTGATGACAAAGTTCTAACAAACCGACTTCATATGCTTTAATGTCGAGAGTCGCAATCCCGGCGATCGCACTCAGATTCAATTGATTTTTTTTAAAAGTTTCTTCAATCGCTATTGCAATTAATTCTTGCGAAGTTCCACTCTTACAACCAATTCCCACCCAAAAAACTTTAATTGTTTGTACTGTTGTAACATTAGCCACAGAATTTATATTTTTAGTTATAATAGCTTTATTAGCTAAAAAAAAAGCGATGCCTACGGCGGGCTGCGCCAACGCCCAAAATAATCTTAAATCGTCGCAAACAACCGCCATTAAATGATTCGTTTTATTTAGTATCGTATTGATACATCAAAACTGATCATTATAATACTGTTCCATCAAACAATAATCTATATATTGCTATTAAGCACAGTAGGAACGCCGAGGGGGAAACAAGGTAAAAGGTAAGGGCTAAATTTCCTTCTTCATTTTTGCGAAAGCAAGCATTTTCATGAAGCAGGCTTTTTGCTTGTAATATCTTGGTGTTTCACTAATTTTACTACTCCGTTGCAACAATCTTTACAGTTGCAACGGAGTTTTGTTAATTAATGATATGATGTTTAAGCTTTGGCATAAAAACGAAAAGCGCGATGTTCGTAACCAAAAGCGCGATATTCGTAACAACAGTAGTAAATAGTAGGGTGTGTTACGGCTATGTAAGAATTTGAGAGCTTGAGAGAGTCAGAATTAGCCGTAACGCACCAAAAAATGCGGCACCGTACTCTCAGCTTTAACGCAACGCCAGTTGCTACAACGGAGGGAACCTCAACGCCAGATGCCTCAAGTCGGGAAACCCGCCCACGGCACTGGCTCCGCAACGCACTGGCTCCCTTAGAATTTAACTTATTTACGAAATTTAGAACAAAAGCAGTGTGTTAAGAAAGAGGATAAACTTAGAGATAAAGTAGCATATGGAACCTTTAACTACTGCGGCGATCGCTATTGGCACTGTAGTTGCTACCAAAGCTTTGGAAAAAACTGGCGAAAAGGTAGGTGAAGCTTTATGGAACAAGACTGGTAAGTTTCTCGTCACGCTGAAAAAACAGTCTCCACATACTGTAACAGCGATCGAGAAAGCACCAGAACAACCACTCGATTATGGTAAAGCTGTAGTGGAAGTAGAATCTGCGGCTAAAGCTAATCCGGAAGTGGCTGAAGCTGCACAGGATTTAGCCGCAGCTGCTAAAGCCGAACCAAATCCCAAATTAGCGGAAATTCTGGCTATGCCTAACCTGGAAAAATTGGCAGACAAGATTGGTCAGGTAGTCATGCCAGGTGGAACAGGCAACATTGAAAATATGTCTTTTTAATCTAATAACTTACACTATTCTCAATTAGTCCCACATCCCGCCTGGAAATTTATTTCCAGGCTAACAGCTTAAGTCCACTTAAGTGGACTAAAACCGTTTTTTCTCAGTCTTCTTTAGAAGACTTTAGTTATGAGCCTCAGAATAAATTCTGAGGCGGTTGTTGCAACTGATGCAATATTTAAGTTTAATGGCATTTAACTTAACTATGTATGCCTGAAGATTCCGGTAAGTTTGCCCATAAAATTGGTGTTTACATTGCCCCTGGTGGTCAAGCTTCCATTGGGACTCAAATTATTGAAGGGCAGAAACAACTACATCCCACAAAATATATTCCTCGCGGTTCTGTCCATTTCGTTGGACGAGAACGAGAATTGGCAATGCTGCATCAAGAGTTGCAGCGGGGAGATTATGTAGCAATAGCCGGAATGGGAGGTGTGGGTAAAACTGAATTAGCCACCCAATATGCGAGACGGTATGAACAAGACTACGGCGGAATTGCTTGGTTTAACGATAGGGAAAGCAATCTTGCTGCGGAAGTTTTGGAGTTTTTCATCAACTTTGGTTTCGAGATTCCCCAAGAATTAGGCGGAAGAGAGTTAAGCCTTAAAGAACAAGTCGCGTGGTGTTGGTCTAAATATCCTGATTCTGCCTTGCCTACTATCTTAATCGTCTTCGATGACGTGACTGATTTAGCCAACCTGCGCGAAGTTGTTCCCAGCGATAACCGCTTTCGAGTTTTGGTGACTACTCGACTACGGCATTTAGACCGCAATTTTATTCAAGAGATTCCTTTAGATGTTCTCTCCCCAGAAAAAGAACCGGGAAAAGCCTTAGAACTGTTAACACGTCTATTGGGGAACACAGACAAACGAATCGAAAACGAACCAAAAGCCGCAACTGCAATCTGTGAATGTCTAGAATATTTGCCCTTGGGGATAGAGTTAGTGGGGGGCTATTTAGTCAGAGACTTGCAGCTATCTCTAGACACAATGTTTAAGCGGTTGCAAGAACGCAAATTAGCAGAAGCAGCCTTACAAAACCGGGAAACTCTCAACTCAACTAAACTAGGAGTTAAAGCCGCGTTTGCTTTAACTTGGGAGGAACTCGACCCCCTAGGGCAACAACTAGGAAAATTGTTGAGTCTATTTTCTCCCCAGTCAATTCTCTGGGAATTGGTTGTTTGGGTAGCGACAGACTTTGAATCTGAAGGCAACAATTTATTAACTTGGTCGAAAGATGAATTAAACGAGGCTAAAAAGCACCTCTACCAGCGCAACTTGCTGCAACAAATAGATGAAATAGGGTGTTATAAAATTCATGCCTTAGTGCGGTGGTTTTTGCAGGGGCAGTTAGGGGAGTCTGGGGAGATGCAACGAGTTTTAGAAACAACCTTCGCTACTGCCATGATAGCTAAAGCCAAAAGCCTTCCTCAGTCACCCACCTCAGAGGATATTGAAGGCATCAAGGATGTTGTTCCTCATATTGAAGACTTAGGAAAGCGTTTAATTGCAGAGGTCAAGGAAGCAAGAGAGGGGCAGGCAATTTCCCCAGTATCAGTCCCCAACGATAAAGTAATCTGGGTATTTCTGGGGGTGGGAAGATTTTATGAAGGACAAGGATTATATAAATTAGCAGAACCTTGGTGTGAAGAATGCGTAAGTGTTTGCCAAGCTTTGTTTGTCGGCGACCATCCCCATGTGGCACAAAGCTTGAACAATTTAGCTCTACTCTACTATAGTCAAGGGCGGTACAGCGAAGCCGAACCCCTGTTCATTGAAGCTTTAGAAATGACAAAGTGCCTATTTGTCGGCGACCATCCCCATGTGGCTGGTAGCTTGAACAATTTAGCTTTTCTCTACAAAAGGCAAGGGCGGTACAGCGAAGCAGAACCCCTATTAATTGAAGCTTTGGCAATGACAAAGCGCCTGTTTGTCAGCGACCATCCCAACGTAGCACAAAGCTTGAACAATTTAGCAACACTCTACGATAGCCTAGGGCGGTACAGCGATGCCGAACCAAAGTACATTGATGCTCTGGCAATGACAAAGCGCCTATTTGTCGGCGACCATCCTCATGTGGCTGGTAGCTTGAACAATTTAGCAACACTCTACAAAAGCCTTGGACGATACAGCGAAGCCGAACCAAAATACATTGAAGCTTTGGCAATGAGAAAGCGCCTGTTTGTTGGCGACCATCCCAACGTGGCAACTAGCTTGAATAATTTAGCTGCACTCTACCATAACCAAGGGCGGTACAATGAAGCCGAACCAAAGTACATTGAAGCTTTGGCAATGAAAAAGCGCCTGTTTGTTGGCGACCATCCCGATGTGGCAACTAGCTTGAATAATTTAGCTGCACTCTACTATAGCCAAGGGTGGTACAGCGATGCCGAACCCCTGTTCATTGAAGCTTTGGCAATGACAAAGCGCCTGTTTGTCGGCGACCATCCCGATGTGGCAATTAGCTTGAACAATTTAGCTGGACTCTACAAAAGCCTTGGGCGGTACAGCGATGCCGAACCCCTGATCATTGAAGCTTTGGTAATGTATAAGCGCCTGTTTGTCGGCGACCATCCCGATGTAGCACTAAGCTTGAACAATTTAGCAACACTCTACAAAAGCCTTGGGCGGTACAGCGAAGCCGAACCTCTGTATATTGAAGCTTTGGTAATGTATAAGCGCTTATTTGTCGGCGACCATCCCAATGTAGCAACTAGCTTGAACAATTTAGCTGAACTCTACAAAAGCCTTGGGCGTTACAGCGAAGCCGAAGCTTTGTATATTGATGCTTTGGCAATGAGAAAGCGCTTGTTTCTCGGCGACCATCCGGATGTAGCAAGTAGTTTGAATAATTTAGCTTTTCTCTACAGTAGCCAAAATCGGTACAGTGAAGCCGAACTTTTGTATATTGAAGCTTTGGCAATATGCGATCGCCTTTTAGGAGTTAATCATCCTTTGGCAGCAACTATTCGAGAAAATCTGAGAATTCTGCAACGTCGGTAAACTCCCCGTGCTACCTGGAAAGGTCGATTATGTCAGTTTGTGCAAGTTTTATACAATTTATTAAATCGACGTTCTTAAGGTTTAACGGGTTATTGTGATTCCTGACAGACGCGATAAATCGCGTCTCTACAAGTACAAACGGGATTAATCGGGTCTTTTTTTCATTCTTCTGCGCTGGCTGCCCGTAGACTTTGCACCACATCTTCATAACCATTAAACTCAGCGATCGCCAAAGCTGTATAACCACCTTGATTTTTTAAATTCACATCCGCACCAGCTTTAATTAACATTTGCACAGCTTCATTATAACCCCGCGATGCTGCCCACATTAAAACTGTTGCCCCGGCTGAATCTATATAATTGACATCTGCACCTTTATCTAGCAGTTGCTGCATTATGCTTATTTGATTGCCTTGGGCTGCTTTAATCAAAACAGTTTTGCCATCATCTGCTTGAGTATTCGCATCAGCACCGTAGTCTAGCAATACTTTCACCGTCTCGGCGTGTCCTTGTGATACACAAAGCGACAAAGGCGTTTCGCTCGACTTTCCATTTACATCTGCACCTTGCCGCAACAGCGCCTCTACAATTTTACTATGTCCCTGGAACGCGGCAACAAGCAGTGGTGTATCACCCAGGTAGTTTTTGATTTGCACATCCGCACCACGGCTGAGTAAGACTTCTACCACATCAGCGTAGCCTTCAACAGCCGCAAGATGTAAAGCTGTTTCACCATCTTCATCTTGGCTATTCACATCTGCACCCTTGTCTAATAAAAGTGAAGCGATCGCATCATGTCCCGCTGCCACAGTTGCTAATAGTGCAGTTTCCCCATCTTGATTTCTTTGCTTCACATCAGCCCCCGCTGCCAGCAATGCTTGTACAACTTTTAAGTGTCCCAAGTCTGCCGCTACCATCAACAAAGTCTCACCATCTTCATCTTGGCTATTGACATCTGCGCCTGTTTGTAGTAATATTTTTACAATCTCGGAATGTCCCTGCTTAACAGCCACTTTCAAAGCAGTGTCACCATCTTTATCTGCGACATTCACATCTGCATTTGCGGCAAGCAAGACTTTCACCATATCGACATAACCTTTCAACGCCGCTGCCATTAAAGCTGTACTGCCATCTTCATTCTTGGCATTGACATCAGCACCTCTAGATATTAAAAGCTGGACAATATCAACTTGATTGGCACTCGCTGCCAACATTAAAGCTGTCAACTTATAGCGTTTTCTGGGTAAATTGATATTTGCGCCCGCATCGAGAAGCGATCGCACAATTTCGGTGTAGCCTAAAGAAGCAGCAAACATTAACGGCGTAGTTCCAGTGCGATCGCACGTATCAGCAAGCGTACCATGAGTTAGTAGCGCTTGCACAAGCTTTAGATCCCCACGAGTAGTTGCTTTTATTAACGGAATATCTTGAGTAGAAACCATTGATAATTCTCCGAAGTGCGATCGCACAATCTTACAAATGCCTGGGTTACTTCCACACTACAAGAGAATCAGAAACAACCACAGATGCACCCCACCCCTAAGCGGCTGAAGGCAGAATACACAAATAGACATTATCTATGTAAATCTCGTGTTTATCTGCGGTTTATTAAAAATGTTTAGCTTATATCTTTAGGAATGAGCGCAAAATCTCTCTCAAACCCCAGAACCCCGGTTTATTAAAGAAACCGGGGTTCTCACACAATTTGAATTATAATTGCACTTGGGCACCCCTGCGAAGCATTCGCCCTTATCCCCCCAACTTGCTGAGAACAAACGCTGCGAGAAAGCCGACAACAGTAATCAATCCTGCGAAATTATGCGCTTTCTCAAATGCTTCTGGAATCATCGTATCAACAATCATCGCTAAAATCGCGCCTGCGGCTATAGCGGTTGTCGCAGCGATGATTTCCGCTGAGAAATGACTGAAAACGGTATAACCTAAAAGTGCTGCCACACCGCAAAGAACTGCAATAGTAGCCCAAACGCTGAAAACGTAGCGCAACGATCTAGCTGCATTTTTCATTCCAGCAGCGCTAGATAGCCCTTCGGGAATATTAGAGAGAAAAACTGCTGCGACAGCAACACCGCTGACAGATCCACCACCAATCATACTAACGCCGATGACAATCGATTCGGGGATACCATCTAAAAGTGCGCCGATCGCGATTGCAAACCACTACCACTATCTTCGTCTTCCGATGGTTGATGCTTGCCAGAACGTTTGCGATGCTTGCCTCCCTGAGTCGCTAAATACCAGTTAGCAGCAGTATACACCATCGCACCTGCAACAAAGCCAAGTGCCGTCGAGTCGAAACCGCCTTCTTTATAAGCTTCATCCATCAACTCAAACGACAGCGCCGAAATTAACACCCCAGCCCCAAAAGCCATAATTGCGGCGATTATCCGTTGCGGAACTCGCGAAAAATAGCCAATTGCAGCCCCAACCAGCAGCGCTGAACCACTAAATAAACCCCAAAACCCCGCTTGTAACCAGACCGGAAACATTTTTACTTTCTTTCAACAGCCCGAAAGTCTCATAGTATCTGTATTGAAACTTTCGCTCCTCTTCTATAAGAAATAGTTTTGCAATCTTTTCTTTTGCGATTATGCTAACTTTTATAAAGATTTAATAACTAGACGGGAACACTTATCAATATGGAACTTTCTCCATCCGTGAAATATTGGCTGAACTTCATTCACCCGGTACTAATGTGGGCGCTATTGCTATTGTCGCTTTATGCTGCCTACCTGGGATTACAAGTACAGCGTACCAGACATGCTCAAGGTGAAGAGAAGAAAGAACTGATTAAAGGTAAATATAACCTTAAACACTATCAAGCTGGATCAATACTTTTAGGTTTGATGGTGGCAGGTTCCATCGGTGCTATGGCTGTCACCTACATCAATAATGGTAAATTATTTTTCGGATCTCACCTACTCGCAGGGTTAGGAATGATGAGTTTGATTGCATTTTCTGCGTCCCTATCTCCTTTCATGCAGAAAGGTGCAAATTGGGCGCGGATGACTCATATTCTGTTGAATTTCGTACTTTTAGGACTTTTTACTTGGCAGGCGATTACCGGCGTGCAAATTGTTCAAAAACTTCTTACTCAAGCATAGTTAGTTAGTGGTTGGGGAATGGGCATTGGGCAATGGGCATTGCCCCATGCCCCACTATCCACTCACCACTTTTTCTGATTGACAGCAAAATCTATTCCTAAAGATTGATGAAAATCTTGCTGAACTTTGCGTGTGAGGCGTTTTGAGACTTGACGGACGATTTGGTTGAGTAAGCGATCGCCTGTAGATTGCACCAAAGACTTAGGCAAACGCTGAATAAACTTGGGAAAGTGAATATCAACAACTAAATCCAATTCCCATTCAACTCGTGTTATGTGGTTAGAACCTGTAGGTGCATCGTTTGCTTTATCTTCTATCATGCGTAGCGATGCGTTATAGTCTACGTCATAACCGGGCGGATAGTAGCCGGGGATGGGTATAGTGTGGATGCGGTAAATACCATCCTCTGGAGGTAACAATTCCAAACCAATTTTTGGCTCCACCTCATAACCAAAAGAGCCAAAACGACCGATTCCTAAAGCATAACCATTTTCCCCCAGCGGTTGCACCTTCATCGGTTCAGCGCAGCGCGAAAACCATGAAGAATGAGCATTGAGATATTCACCAACCAAGCAAGCTTTAGCATACATTTCCATAGAGTCGTGATAACGACCATAAAACTTTGTTGGTGTTCCACCAATTGCTTGTAGCGCGTCTTCTGTATGCGCTTGTGATGGGACAGGTACAACTGCTTCGCTTATTTCAAAGGATTGATATTCACGATTTTGTGAAAGCATATAAAGATTCCTGTATAATCTTGCGTTTACCTGTATTAATAATTCCCATATCGGGTCAGACGATTCGCACGCTAAAGTACATTTTGACGGAAACCTCAAAAATCTGCCAGCAACTTCATAGAATCACTAAAATAGGGAACAAAGAAATCAAATATTAGTTTCCCAGGATAGCGTTTATTATGAAAGCATTTGTAGCAGGGGCAACAGGTGAAACAGGTCGCAGGATAGTGCAAGAACTGATTGCGAAAAATATTCCCGTCCGTGCTTTGGTACGCGACGCAGAAAAAGCGAAGGGTATTTTGCCTCCTGACGTTGAGTTAGTTGTAGGGGATGTGTTAACCCCAGAAAGCCTGACGACTGCTTTAGGAGATAGCACAGTAGTGCTTTGCGCTACCGGAGCCAAACCTAGTTTTGACCCCACAGGACCTTATAAAGTCGATTTTGAAGGCACTAAAAATTTAGTGGATACTGCCAAAGCGAAGGGAATAGAGCATTTTGTTTTCGTTTCTTCGTTGTCTACTTCCAAGTTACTTCATCCTTTGAACTTGTTCTGGTTGATTTTGGTTTGGAAAAAGCAAGCTGAGGAATATATCCAGAAAAGCGGTTTGACTTATACGATTGTCCGTCCTGGCGGGTTAAAAAATGAGGATAATTCCAATCCAATCGTGATGCAAAGTGCTGATACACTGTTCGAGGGCAGCATTCCCCGGCAGAAAGTTGCCAAAGTTTGTGTCGAGTCGCTGTTTGAAGCTGCCGCACGCAACAAAATTGTCGAGATTGTTGCTAAAGAAGAGGCTACCTCGAAAAGCTTTGGGGAATTATTTGCTAACGTAGCTTGATAGAGTTAGGAGTTGTAGAGACGTTCCACTGGAACGTCTGTACTTTGCCGTCACGTCTGTACTAAGTTTCACTCCTCACTGTGAGTACGTTTGGGGGTGCGTCGATTATTGTTGTTGATTATACGTAAATTGTAAGGAGTCCGAGTCTGAAAAGCGTTGAATTGAAAGGTGTTGAAAAACTGATTGGACCGATAGCCGCACTTCTCGGCTTTGTATATTTGTTGCAGTGGTATGTATTTGGGGATTTGCGATCGCATAAGGATCCCGTCTTTGGTCAAAAAAATCCACCCTTGGTGATGAAGGGTGGCGATCCTTACATTCGTGCTTTAATGCGAACTATTTCAGCGAGTGAAGCAAATAGCGATCGCCCTTATTCTCTGTTATATGGTGGACAGCAAGTCAACGATTTGAGCCATCATCCTCAGATATGCATCGTCATTGTTACTGGTCCCAACAAAGGCAATTGTTCCACGGCTGCTGGGAGATATCAAATCATCAACACTACTTGGTATAGAATTGCTCCTCGCTATCATCCCAACCCGACGCGGTTTATGTTTTGGGCATCTTATAGTTTTGCAGCAGAATATCAAGATGCAGTAGTATATGGTTGGTTAAGCGATCGCCAAGTTTGGGGAGCTGACATTTCTCAACTGCTGCATCAAAAAAAGTTAAACGAAGTTTTGAAAAGACTTTCCCCCACTTGGACAAGTCTCGGATATGGCATAGAAACTAATTCCGTAAGTCGATATCTACCTACTATTTATCAAAAAAACTTGCAAGAAGAATTAAACGCAACGAAAAATTGATTCGGAGTAAGCGTTTCAATGCTTATTCAAACTTAAAAAATTCCTGAGATTTTGCACAAAAGCAAAAGTCTTTTCAAAATGTATATTATGCCCCGAATTATTAATTACTTTTAGTTGGGCTTCACATATATTA
Source organism: Tolypothrix sp. VBCCA 56010 (assembly GCF_050875635.1). Classification (NCBI taxonomy): domain Bacteria; kingdom Bacillati; phylum Cyanobacteriota; class Cyanophyceae; order Nostocales; family Tolypothrichaceae; genus Tolypothrix; species Tolypothrix sp. VBCCA 56010. The sequence goes on along the minus strand of NZ_JBPAOH010000009.1, from coordinate 81,653 downwards.
ATCATTTTTCTATTAACAACTATAAATTTTTCATCGTACTCTCCAACTAATAACAGCAAGGGGTTTGTATTCTCTTCGAGTTTTTCCCACAAACAAGGTTGACATCCAGTACCCATAAACCGCAATGATTTAGCCAATTCTAAAGGATTATTCTGCAACCGACTTTCTATCATGCCCTTAAACTGAGGATGATTTTTTATATAACCAAAAATCGGCTGATTGTACCAATTTAATAGAAAAGCTCTAAAATCACTTTTTTCAACACATATTGTTAATTTTCTCGCTATTTGCTCATCAGACTTAACTCGTTCTAATTGTTCAACTTCTGTTATTAAACCAGGAGAAGCTGATTCTAAGATAACTTGAGGAAAACGTTGAGGAAAATGCAGATAGAGGTATAAAGCCAATCTTCCACCCATTGAATAACCAACTAAAAAGCATTGATAAATTTTTAGCTTATCTAGTAAGTTGATTAATGCTTGGGCAGTGTTTGCCATTGTATAGCACTCATCGCCACCAAAAACTTGAGTTTTCCCATGTCCGGGAAGGTCAATTGTCAGACAATCAAAATCATCAGATAGTAATTTTATTGTTTCATCAAACTCATGACAATTACCCATGAATCCATGTAAAAAAAGGATTGGTGATTTCTGGGAATTGCCCGTGAAAGAATAGTGAAATTGGTAATTTTCCAGGGACATATTATATGTACACTACAGGATATGTAAAGCATGTATGAAAATCCCAGAATTATTAAACCAGCAGAACTCGGAATCGAAAATTATAACAATCGCTCTTTGTGTTTAATCTTATTGCGGGTTTTACTCATGACTAAACCACCAGTTTTTACACTGGTGACTTTTCGCTAATCTTAATTTACTGTCAGAAAGAAGGGTGTGGGGTATGGGGTTGCAGGTTTCGGGAATAAATCAGTAGGGGCTTGTACCCCCACTGATTTTAGACTACCAAATCATAGATTTTGGTGGGGGCTATGACACCAAGGCGGCTCCAAGTCCTGGAGTTAAATAATACTTTATCTTTATTACCCCACACCCCACACCCTGCACCCTACACCCTAGTTTTGGTCAACTAGTTTGACTAATACGCCGTTGTAACTCGGTTTCAAATTCCTCCAATGTGCGAGTGATGACTTTTGGTCGCTGGTCTAACCTATCCATTAAAATATGGAATGCCTCAGTGTCCTGTGGGTGATATCTCACCCAATCCCTTAATTCATCATCTGACATAACTTGATAATCAGGTTTAGTCATGGAAATGTAACCTCACCATTTGGATATATCTCTATTTGTATTGTGTCCCCAATTAAAACGTATATGCGCTTCGTTCTTTCGTCCAGTCGCACAACGTTGATAGGTTGAAACATATTACTTGCTCTAACACATCTAGTGTAAAATGCTCTCAACTGTTCTGTTGTTGGTTCCATTTCAACCCCACTTTCAGTAGCTATCAGGTAAGTTACTAAGACATTGTTTTATTTGTGCTACTAGCTGTTCAACGTGTTTGAAACGCTTAGATGATTTACCTTTGCTTCTGTTTTTAGTGTCTTATACTTTAGCCTCCCATACCTCTTTATTTTCTAAGGCAAAAACCGATCCAAAGCAGCTTTGAGTTGTTGAATTTCCACTTCAATATTGCCTTCTTTGCAGGCTCTACCAATACACTCATTTAAATGTTCATCGAGAACAATTCGCGCCACTTTATCTATTGCACCTCTAACGGCGGCAATTTGCAACAAAACATCAGGACAAGGACTATTTTGTTGCACCATTGTTTTGATGCCACGAACGTGTCCTTCTATACGCGACAGCCGATTAACAATTCGCCGCAATGACTCTTCGCTATGGACGTGTGGATGAGCCGACTGTCCATGCCCATGAGTACGATCTGTGTGGCTGTGGTCTATATCGTTTTGGGAATGTTCTGCTGGTATTATGGACAAGGCTTCTTCAGCTAATCGGTTTAATCCATTCATAAATTATCAAAGTTCTGGCAATACTAAAATCCTAGCCTACAGGGGGAGAGGAGGGGGGGAGGGGGAGACAAGGGGATAAGGGAGACAAGAAGGTGGGGAGATAGGGGGATGTAGGGGCGCTCATATCTTGCACCTAAAAGACTTATCATTCAAATACAGCAGTAGGAAGTTAACACCAAAGTAGTCTGTAAAATGAGTTAATTCATGCTAGAAGTACTTAGAAAACTAGACTCTAACTAAAGTAGTCAACTATTGATAAGTTTTATAAAAGAGATAAAGATGAGAAACATTACTCTGGAAAATATCACTCAAGCCGTGATTCAGCAGGGTGATAAAGGCAAGACTGATGCACGCCTTTATGAGATTTATACCAGCCTTGTTCGACATCTGCACGCCTTCGTGCAGGAGGTAAATCTGACGGAACAGGAGTTATCGTTCTTGGGCGATTTTCTCATTCGGGCAGATCGCTACACAGAAGAGATACCGAATGGAGAAATTCATATGCTGTTCGACTTGCTGGGAATCTCAGAGTTAGTGGTTCTATTGCATAACAAGAGTAGCACAGCTACCGAAAGTAATGTAGAGGGTCCTGTCTATGTAGCCGATGCACCAGAGCGCAATATGGGCGATCGCCTCGGAATTGATCCCGACGGCAATACGCTCTTCCTATCAGGACGCGTCTTAGACCTGAACAACAAACCAATTGCCAATGCGCTTCTTGATGTCTGGCAGTCAAATTCAAAGGGACTCTATGACCTTCAAGATGCATCCCAGGCAAAGGGTAACTTCCGAGGTCGTTTCCGAACCAATTCGGACGGCTCCTACGCATTTGAAACGGTTGTGCCAATAGGCTACAGTGTCCCATCAAGCGGACCGTGCGGTGAAATGCTACAGCTTTTGGGACGACATACCCAGCGAGCAGGTCATATCCATTTTAAGTTGAGTGCTGCTGGCTATATACCCCTGACTACACAAATTCATATTGATGGAGATCCGCACCTCGATTCAGATACAACGTTCGCGGTCAGATCTGCCATCATTAAGCTGCAAAAACATGAGACACTCGACAAACTCAACGCATACAGTCAAAGCAAACCTTTCTATACAGCCGAGTTCGACTTTGTGCTACAACCGACCGACCAACAGACAGATGCGGCTTAGAGCTTAAAAGGTCATTGGTTGTTGATTATTAGTTTTTAGCTCTACTGGAACAGACAAGCAGGTATTAAAAGCCCAGATACCCGATGTTTGCAGAAGTTTCTTAGACTTAGCTGACGGCTACAAGCTAGGCAAGATGTCGATGAAGTTAAAAATAAACGTCAATACGCAGGAAATAGAAGCAAACCTGTAAAAATAGCTGTAGATAGAAAAGTTTGAGCTGCGGTTTTCGTAGCTCAACACTTCTAATATTTGTCAAGATTAAACAATAATTACGCTGAAACATTCTTGTGTGGTTATGCGATTTTCCCAAATACCCAGGTCTATACGCCAACTTAGTACCCATGTGTTAGCGATATTTCTAGGAGTTTTGCTAACGGTTAGTAGTCTGCAAGTGTTACCCTCGCAAGCGGAACCGGCACCAAATCAGAAGAGTGAAGCTTCATTACAATTAATTGCTCAAAGACAATCACCAGCGAGTGCTGCGATCGCTAGTAGTAGTTTTGTTACAGCTGCGGTGAATCGTGTGGGATCGGCTGTTGTCAGAATTGATATTGAGCGGACAATTACTCGTCGCGTAGATCCGATGTTTGACGATCCGTTTTTTCGCAGGTTTTTCGGTGACAGTTTACCCCAAAGATCGCCTTCGGAACAATTACGCGGTTTAGGATCTGGTTTCATTATTGACAAAAGTGGCTTGGTTCTCACCAATGCTCACGTAGTCGATAAAGCTGATAAAGTGACAGTCCGCCTCAAAGACGGACGCAGCTTTGAAGGAAAAGTTCAAGGCGCTGACGAAGTGACAGATTTAGCAGTGGTCAAAATTAATGCTGGTGGAGATTTACCAGCTGCGCCCTTGGGTTCTTCAGCTAATGTACAAGTGGGAGATTGGGCGATCGCTGTCGGTAATCCTTTAGGATTCGATAATACCGTCACTTTAGGAATCGTCAGCACCCTCAGACGTTCTAGCGCTCAAGTAGGAATTCCCGACAAACGCTTGGAGTTTATTCAAACCGATGCAGCAATTAACCCTGGTAACTCTGGCGGACCGTTGTTAAATGACCGAGGTGAGGTAATTGGAATCAATACAGCGATTCGTGCTGACGCAATGGGAATTGGCTTTGCAATTCCAATAGATAAAGCAAAAGCGATCGCCTTGCAACTCGAACGTGGCGGAAAAGTGGCTCACCCCTATTTAGGTGTGCAAATGCTAACTTTAACTGCTGATGCTGCAAGACAAAATAACAACGATCCTAACTCACCGATGAAAGTCGCAGAAGTTAATGGTGTTTTGGTGATGCGAGTTTTACCCAATTCTCCTGCTGCTGCTGCGGGGATGCGTCTGGGTGATGTGATTGTGCAAATTGATGGACAATCGGTCACGACAGCCGAACAGCTACAAAATATTGTGGAAGATAGTCGCCTCGGTCAGACTTTGCAGGTAAAAGTGCAACGGGGGAACCAGACACAGCTGCTATCTGTACGCACGGCTGAGTTGCAAAATGCTTCTTCCTAGTTAATCCTGAGTCTTAAGTTTTGATGGGGATACGTCTGGTTTAACGTATCCCTATTTTTTGGCGCTGTGAGAAAATACGAAAAAACCGCGATCGCGGTCGGGAAATTTACCCACAAACTGCGATCGCGGTTAATTTACATACCACCAAATCAAACCAATGTCAATTAAGCAGCTTTAGCTTCATCAGTTTGGTTAGCTTCAGGAGCTGTTTGAGCAGTATTATCTGCTAAATTAATTTTGACAACTTGGTTACGTGCTTCGATTACTTTGGGCAATGTCAGCGTCAAAATACCATCTTTGAATTCAGCTTGCACCTTGTTGTTCTCAATCGCAACTGGTAGAGGAATTACCCGCTGGAACTTACCATAACGAAACTCGGAACGGAAGGAACCATTATTTTCAGTTTGATTTTCCTGACGCTTTTCGCCAGAAATAGCCACTACTTGCTGTGTTACCCGGATATTTAAATCTTTAGCTTCCACACCGGGAATTGATAAGCGCAAAATCAGGTTATTATCTGTATCTTCCAGTTCAGCCGCAGGCTTCCAAGTAATAGCATCGCGCTTTTGGGTTAACATTTCATCAAAAATTTGATTCATTTGACGGTGTAGAGTTTGCATTTCTGTGAAAGGTTGCCAACGAATGATTGCCATAGTTAACGTACTTCGATTGCTCTTTGTAATTGACTTTTGTTTCATACCTCTCTATAATGCCTGCGCCTTACTTGAAAGTTTGTGAGGTAAACCGGATCGAGATGGGAGTGAATACCAGAAATTAATTGGGAATTGGGAATTGGGCATTGGGCATTGGGGAGGCAGTGCGTTGGGCAGGGGGCAGGGGGCAGGGAGACAAGGGAGACAAGGGGGACAAGGGGGAGCAGGGGGACAATTACCAATTACCAATGCCCAATGCCCAATGCCCCATGCCCAATGCCCATTGCCCATTGCCCAATGCCCCATGCCCCATTTCCCGATTATGTAATAGGCGATCGCAATCTCTTTCCAGACAACTGCCGTATTATTAAAATCAGAGCAGCGCCTACTAGCAGACTTCCTTTTAAACTGTCAAGTTGTTTAAAGTTATGTAGCCTTTTGCTTACAGGTGCTAGAACACTGCGGTAAACTATGCCTTGATTATGATTCTTTGGCAAAGAAGAACACTTTTGTTAGGAGCTTTTTTTGAATGTCTCATAACGTAAAAATCTACGATACCTGCATTGGCTGTACACAATGCGTCCGCGCTTGCCCCACAGACGTGCTGGAGATGGTTCCTTGGGATGGCTGCAAAGCCCAACAAATAGCCTCTTCACCCCGCACAGAAGACTGCGTAGGTTGCAAGCGGTGTGAAACTGCTTGCCCGACTGACTTTTTGAGCATCCGGGTTTACCTGGGAGCCGAAACCACTCGCAGTATGGGTCTGGCTTACTAAGAAATTCACCAGAATTTCTAATTCGACTGGCAATTTACAGTCAATAGCAAGCAAATAACACTATTGTAGGGTAGTAATTATACACTATTAATTAAAAGAGTGTCTACTTACTACCCTATAAAAATATCTGATGATGGCGAAAGTCGAAAATAAGATTGGACTATTGCTCTTTTTTTGCTTCACACATATATAAACTTTGTTGAAAGTTAACGAAAACCCCGCATTTGTCTTAACAACTATACTGGGTTTAGTCATCCTGAAAACAAAGTGGTGTGAGCAATGTGCGGCATTGTAGGTTATATCGGCACTCAAGCAGCGACAGAAATTTTGCTCTCTGGGCTGGAAAAACTAGAGTATAGGGGTTACGATTCCGCCGGAATCGCCACTATTTGGGAAGGTGAGGTTAATTGCGTCCGCGCTAAAGGCAAACTGCATAATCTACGTTCCAAACTAGAAGCCGTCGAAGCCCCGGCACAAATTGGTATTGGTCACACTCGCTGGGCGACTCATGGTAAGCCAGAAGAGTATAATGCTCATCCACACATGGATACAGCAATGCGAGTGGCGGTAGTGCAAAATGGCATTATTGAAAACTACCGCGAGTTACGCCAGGATCTCAAACAAAAAGGCTATGTGTTTCGTTCGGAAACGGATACAGAAGTCATTCCCCACCTAATCGCCGAATTCTTAAAAAACCCCCCCTTTCCCCCCCTCTCCCCCTCCCCTTCTCCCTTCTTCGAGGCAGTGCGTCAAGCTGTGAATAAATTAGAGGGGGCATTTGCGATCGCCTGCGTTTGTGCTGACTTTCCGGATGAACTGATCGCTATCCGACAACAAGCACCACTGGTGATTGGTTTTGGTCAAGGGGAATTTTTCTGCGCTTCGGATACGCCGGCGATCGTTTCTCATACCCGTGCGGTGCTAACCCTGGAAAATGGCGAAATGGCACGCTTGACACCTTTAGGAGTAGAAATATATAACTTTGCTGGTGACAGGTTGAAAAAACAACCGCGCTTGCTCAACTTGAGTCCCATAATGGTAGAAAAACAGGGATTCAAGCACTTCATGCTCAAGGAAATCTACGAGCAACCGGGAGTAGTTAGGGCTTGTTTAGAAGCTTATTTTACAAATGATGCGTCTTCGCCAATTAATTTAAGCTTACCAGCAGAATTGTACGCTGATTTAGAGCAAATTCAAATCCTCGCCTGCGGTACGAGTTGGCACGCAGCACTAATCGGTAAATACTTGATAGAACAATTGGCAGAAATTCCCACACAGGTGCAATATGCTTCTGAGTTTCGCTATGCACCATCACCTTTAACAGCAAATACTCTCACAATTGGCGTAACTCAATCTGGGGAAACTGCTGATACACTAGCAGCTTTAGCGATGGAAAAAGAACGCCGCAGCGGTTTAGAACTTAAGTATAAACCGCGACTATTGGGAATTACCAATCGTCCAGAAAGCACTTTAGGTGAAATGGTATCTCAGATTATCAATATCCACGGAGGATTAGAAATTGGGGTAGCGGCAACAAAAACTTTTATCGCTCAACTGATGGCATTTTATGCTTTAGCTTTGGATTTAGCTTATCGTCGTCAAACAATTTATCTTGACAAATTAGAGGAAATTATTAACTGTTTGCGACAGATTCCTAAAGAAATTGAAGCAACTTTGGAAAGTCAAGAAAATATAATTGAACAGTTAGCGCACGAGTTTGCAGAAACCACAGATTTTATCTTTTTGGGTAGGGGAATTAACTTCCCCATCGCTTTAGAAGGAGCGTTGAAATTAAAAGAAATCAGCTATATTCATGCTGAGGGGTATCCCGCTGGGGAAATGAAACACGGTCCGATCGCTTTATTAGATGCGAAAGTACCAGTAGTGGCGATCGCTATGCCTGGTAATGTTTACGAAAAGGTGATTTCTAACGCCCAAGAAGCAAAAGCCAGAGATTCGCGCTTAATTGGTGTAACTCCCGTCAACAATGGTGAAGCTGCGGAAATTTTTAACGATCTGCTTCCCGTCTCCAACGTGGATGAATTACTTTCGCCAATCCTAACTGTAATTCCTTTGCAATTATTAGCTTATCATATAGCAGCGCGGCGCGGTTTAGATGTCGATCAGCCGAGAAATTTAGCCAAGTCGGTAACAGTAGAATAAATTCGTAGTGAGGACTAAAGTCCTCTCTAGAAAAATAACCTTTGAAGTAGTACGATCGCCTTAATGTAGACGTGCGATCGCTCTTTTAAGGTTATTTTTTATGGTCAGGGGCAGAGGGGAATAAACGCAGGCTAAATTTGATCGCTATTTTGTGGTTAGAGTTTCCGCGTAAAGAGGGGGCAAAGGATGACTGCTACCGAGTGTTTACTAAGATGGTTGAAGCCGGGAGATTTCCCGACAGTTTAGATGAGTTGCTGGCTGATGCATGAGGTGATGGAGGATGAATGCTAAAAAAGTGCGATCGCACCTACGAAATATCGGTTTGTAAGATCGCGTCATGCTTGCGGAAAAACAACTTTGCGTCTGCACACCGCTGGCAAAATTAGATTTGGGTGAGGTTTGTAGGTAAAGTGCGATCGCTCGTTAGTTGCTGCATTGTTGTGTCCTTTACAACGTAACCGTCACGCGCACGTAGCGATCGCCTTTCCCATAATGCAGATACAGAAGCAATTCAAAGAGCAAAGTTACAGCGAAAAAAGCTTTCTGTTGATGACCTCGTGCAAAAGGTGCGATCGCGTTTTCATGACTACATCCAACGCTTACATGGTACGATGCCACTTTTGGGTATCGACCATTGGGTAGATTTAGGTAAGTTATTTAACGCTAATGCCAATATTGAGAAGGTGATTGAGGAGACGTTGTTGTTACCAATAGCCGAAATCGAAAAGTGCTTTTGTGCGATCGCCTCTGAGTATGCAGCTTTGGAAATTCCTGAATATTGGATTGTCGATTTAATCGAGTCTAAAGTAACAGTTTTGTTGTGGGAAGAAGGATTGTATGAGCAAAATGAATTTTTTGTCAATCAGCAATTACTGTCTTCTACATTTCCAGAACTTTGTATCACAGTTGAGCAAATATTAACTGCGGGAAATATTTCTGAAAAAATCGTCTCATTATTTATACTATCATCCAAAAGGCGTGCGATCGCTTAAAAATCGATATCAGTGTTATCACCCTAACCCTTTTGTACAAACTGTTGTCATTAATTGATATAAGTTTGTTGACTTAAGCTGAAGATAACACTCAAGGATGAAAGCACCATTACCTGATAACGAAGCACAAAGAATCGAAGCACTTTTGCAGTATAAAATCCTTGACACTCCTCCGGAAGCTGTCTTTGATGACCTCACCCGTTTAGCTTCGTATATTTGTGGAACTCCCATCGCTTTAGTAAGTTTAGTTGATGCTGACCGCCAGTGGTTTAAGTCTAAAGTCGGTATAGAAGCACTACAAACACCCCGCGATATCGCATTCTGCGCTCATGCTATTCTTGAACCCGACGTTTTTGTTGTGCCTGATGCTACATCTGACGAACGGTTTGCCACAAATCCAGTGGTAGCTTCTGACCCCAATATCCGCTTTTACGCAGGTGTCCCCTTAATTAATCCTGAGGGACACGCTTTAGGAACACTTTGCGTAGTTGACTATGTACCGCGAGAACTGACTGACGAACAGCTAGAAGCATTACGCACTCTCGGTCGCCAAATAATCAAGCAACTGGAACTGCGGCGCAATTTAGCTTCTTTGGTACTAACAACTAATCAAGGCAAACAAACACACAAACACAATAAATTCTTCAAAAGCATTGCTGGTGCTTTTGGGTTAGCATCGGCAATTTTAATTTTAATTGGCGTGGTTTCATATCAACAGACAAAATATTTTATTGAAACTAATAATCAGGTTAGAAAAACTGAAGAAAAAATCACCAATTTGTCGGAATTACTCTCTCAGATAAAGGATGCTGAAACTGGACAACGCGGTTACATTCTCACCGGAGACTCAGCTTATCTACAACCTTATAAAACTGCACTGGCAAAGATTGATATTGCAGAACTGAATAATTTAACAGCAGATAATTATTTTCAACAAAGTCAAATAGACACGTTGAAGCCCCTGATAGCAGCAAAGCTAAACGAACTCAAAAAAACTATCGATTTGCGCCAAAACCAAGGGTTTGATGCTGCATTACAGGTAATTCGCACAAATCAGGGAAACAACATCATGAATAATATCCGCGATATAATTCGTGATATGGAAAAGGAGGAAAAAAAGCGACTTGACCAGCAGTTAAAAGTAGCCAAATATAGCGGAGAAAAGACAATTTTTACATTAGCGATCGCTATTTGCCTCAGTTGTCTCATTCTCGCGGGAATCTACTACCTAATTTATCGTGAAATAATACGACGCAAGTTAACAGAAGAATCTCTGCACAAAGAACGCAACTTTATCTCAGCAATTCTTGATACAGTCAGCGCTTTAGTAATAGTTCTCGACTCCCAAGGGCAAATTGTCCGCTTCAATCAAGCTTGTGAAAAAACAACTGGTTACTCATTCGATGAAGTCAGAGGTAGGTATTTTTGGAATTTGTTTCTACTTCCCGAAGAAGTGGAACCAGTCAAAGCAGTTTTTCAGCAGTTAAAAAATGGTGAACATTTAAAAGAGTATGAAAACTACTGGGTAACAAAAAATGGCACGCGACGCTTGATTTCTTGCTCGAATACTATTTTGTATGACGATCGAGGTGCAGTAGAATATATTATCGGCACTGGTATTGACATTAGCGATCGCCAGCGAGTCAATCGTTATTTAACCGCACAACATACTACCACCCGCGTATTAGCCGATTCTGCCACCATCGCCGAAGCTACTCCCCGAATTCTACAAGCGATTTGCGAAAGCTTGGAATGGGCTTTGGGTGAAATTTGGATGGTGGACGCACAAGTTAATGTTTTACATTGTCTTGACATTTGGCATAAAGAATGCATCGAAGTAGAAGAATTTAAAGCAGTAACTCAGCAAATTACTTTTGCCAGAGGAGTTGGACTACCTGGACTTGTTTGGGCTAATAATGAACTTGTTTGGTTTACTGATGTCGTTGATGATGCAAAATTCCACAGAGGAAGAATTGCCCAAAAAGCAGGACTGCATGGAGCTTTTGGTTTTCCGATTCGCAGTGGTAATAACATTTTAGGTGTAATTACCTGCTTTAATCAGCAAACTCAACAACCCGACCCAGATTTAGTGCAGATGATGACTTCTCTTGGTCAGCAAGTCGGTCAATTTATTGAGCGCAAACAAGCAAAAGAAGAACTTCAACGCCAAAACTTGCGATCGCAACTATTTACTGATATCGCTCTGAAAATTCGTCAATCTTTACAAATCGAAGAAATTCTCCAAACCACCGTCACCGAGGTGCAAAAAATTCTCCAGACCGATAGAGTGTTAATTTATCAGCCTTTGCCTAACAAAACTCAAGCTGTGGTAATAGAAGCAGTAGTTTCTGGCTTACCGACAATTAAAGACCAAAACATCATCGATTCCTACTTTCGCGCCGAATATTTACAACAACAAACTTTACAGCAATACCGTCAAAATAAGATTCAGGCGATCGCGATGGAGGATCTAATTGAAGTTCAACAAAATAATCTGGAATTACTGCAACAATTCGGAGTCAAAGCAAATTTAGTTGTACCCATTCTCATCGCCGAAGAAATTTGCGGTTTACTAATTGTTCATCAATGCATTAATTCATGCTCTTGGTCTAGTTTTGAAACTGAACTTTTGCGGCAAATTGCTGACCAAGTAGGTATTGCTTTGGCTCAAGCTCAACTATTAGAAGCCGAAATTATTCAGCGGCAAGAATTAGAAATTGCTCGTCGCCAAGCCGAGTTAGCATCTCAAGCTAAAAGTGCCTTTTTAGCAAACATGAGTCATGAAATCCGCACCCCAATGAACGCCGTATTGGGAATGACTGAACTACTATTAGGAACTCCCCTCACTTTTGAACAACGAGATTTTCTGGAAACAATTCGCATTAGTGGAGACACGTTGTTGAAATTGATCAACGAAATTTTAGATTTATCCAAACTTGAGACAGGGGAAATGAGTTTAGAAACTTTAGATTTTAACTTGTCCACTTGTGTAGAAGAAGTGTTGGATTTACTAGCTCCCCAAGCTCATAATAAACAATTAGAAATTGCGGCGTTAATTTATCGTCACGTCCCCATTCACCTGAAAGGAGATGTTAGTCGTCTGCGGCAAATTCTCATGAATTTAATCGGTAACGCGATCAAGTTTACTAGCACTGGAGAAGTGATCGTGCGGGCAGATGTGCGATCTGCCTTTGGCAGCAGCGCTTCCGCAGAGCGGACGCTTACGCGAACGCTATCGCTTTCCTTGAATAAAGTTATTATCTACTTTACGGTTACAGATACCGGTCTTGGCATTACTCCAGAAGACCAATGCAAACTCTTTACACCATTTACGCAAGTTGATGCTTCTACCACCCGCAAGTATGGTGGCACCGGTTTGGGATTAGCCATTTGCAAACAACTTGTTACCTTAATGGGAGGACAAATTGGCGTAGAAAGTCAACTAGGGAAAGGTTCAACATTTTGGTTTGAAATTCCTTTTACTGTTGCAGTTGAACCTGTTTGTTCAGTAAGTGATCGCAAAATCAAAAATCGGCGCATCTTACTAGTAGATGACAAGGGAGATAAGGAGACAAGGGGACGAGGGGACAAGGAGACAAGGAGACAAGGGGACAAGGAGACAAAGGGACAATTCTTTCTCCCCATCCCCCCACGCCAGTCGCCTCAACGGGGGGAACCCCCGCACAGCGCTGGCTCCTCTCCCCCTCTCCCCCACTCCTCCACTTCCCCAGCTAAATCCAAATTAAAAATTCTGCTGGCTGAGGATAATTTGGTAAATCGAAAAGTAGCTTTAAAGCTGCTTGAAAGCTTGGGATACGAAGCTGATGTTGCTGTCAATGGCAAAGAAGTATTGCAGCTATTAGAAAAAAATCCTTACGACTTGATTTTGATGGATTGCCAAATGCCAATTCTTGACGGTTTGGCAACCACACGAGAAATTCTTAGTTGGCAAAGTGCTTCTTTTATTAATCATTGTCGTCCTGTAATAGTTGCGATGACTGCTAATGCCATGAAAGAAGATAAACAAATGTGTTTAGATGCTGGAATGGACGACTATCTGAGCAAACCAGTGTTGAAAGAAAAATTAGCAGCAATATTAGAGTATTGGGCAAGCGTGATACTCACAAAAGAAGAAACTATTGCATCTGATGCGGCTTCACTCGACTTACTAATTGATTGGGAACACTTGCATCAACTCTCAGAAAACAACGCAGAATTTGAATTGGAATTATTGCAAATATTTGTTGAAGATATCCAACCTCGTTTAGAAGCGGTGAAACAGGCGATCGAGAAAAGTGACTTTGAAAAAATCGCTCACGAAGCTCATCACCTCAAAGGTGCTAGTGCCAACATCGGTGCTACAGCCATGCATTTAGCCGCAGAAACATTAGAACAACTGTCTCAAAAATTCGAGCGTAGAGGTACTGATAAGTTAATTACCGAATTTGAAGAATTTGTCAACCGTATTCAACTTTATTTAATTAGTAAATAGACATAAATAAACGGAACTTTGTAGTAATGCACTCTTCTTAGTCTTGCCACGCCAGTAGCCAGTAGGGTGCGTTACGGATTTCATCCTAACGCACCCTACAATACTTCAGCCCTCAGCTATTCTCAGGGCTAAAGCCTTCATTACGAAACATAAAATAATTTTATGTTTAATGAAATCCGCGTAATTAGTATAAATTATATGATTCCGGCAAATTAACTCTAATAAAAAACCATCAAACCGTGTAGAGACGTTATATGTAACGTCTCTACAATATAGGCAATTTACCGGATATGGTATTAGACAAAATTAGTAAGCTTTGAAAGCCGCTTGCCACCGTAAAGCTTTAAATTCAGGTCGTTAAATTGAAAAGATATCTGCGTCGGCTGCCTGAATTATTTACTTTCTTTGCACATCTGGCTAATGATTTATTGAGGCTGAAGGGTTGATTAACTATAAAGTTTTCGCTTTTGCATCAAACAAAACATGAAATTTTAGCAATAAGCTGTCACATCTTCACCGCATTCATCAGCTAGATAACACAAAGCTTTGAAACGCAGACTAACTACTTGCTCATAAAGAGGATTTAACTTACACATTGGGGGAATGTGAAATAATTTGCGTCCAAATACTTTGATATCTCTTTCAAAAGGACATTGAGCCGGAATAAGTTGACACAAGAAATGGGCAAGTTTAGGATTATTAATTTCTCTCGATTCCATCCACTGGCGGATTGGTTGTAGTAAATCGTTTTGTGATTGGATTTGAGTAAAGCTTGTCATGATTGATCACCTGATAATTTATGATTAGGTTTTGGGTTTGAACTTGATTGTTATAAGTAAGTAGGTTCTGGTTTATTAGCTTATGCAGTTATTTGTCTTGCCTTTTTTATAAGGGATAGCGTTGAATATATCTCTCTTGTCGGCACAACTTTAACTACCAACTCAAATAATGCCGTTCCGGATAATCTTCGAGAAATTTGCCTCTGAACACGGGGAAGGGGAGAGGGAGAGGGGGGGATGGGGAGATGGGGAGATGGGGAGAGGGGGAAGACAAGGCAGACTTGGGAGATGGGGAGCCAGCGCGTTGCGGAGGTTCCCTCCGTTGTAGCGACTGGCGTGAAGACAAGCAAGACGAGGAGGCAAACTCCCCCTTGTCCCCACGCCCGTCGCCCTTGTCTCCTTATCCCCCTTGTCTCCTTGTCCCCAAAGCGGGCAAGGTGATTGTAAACACACTTCCTTCACTTAAACGCGATGAGTAGGGTGTTCCCCAGCTTTAAAAGTTGCAGAATCTGTGGCTGTACCTTGCGTTGCTTGTGCAACAGTAGTACTTGCCGTTGTATGCTGCATCTGCGTACTTACTTGCTTTGAGGTTGCCTCTTTTGCATAGCTTACGCTTAAAACAGCAGCGATACCCAAAACTGCTAAAAACTTGAATTTCATAGCTTTAGTGTCCTTAAATTCGTCTCTAATGACACTTTAAAGCGTCATACCCCTGACAAAATTAATTTAAGCTGAGAATTGGTTTAAATTTTCTGTTCAGTTTTTTCTAACTTGTTTAGATACCCGACTTCTTTGAGAAGTCGGGTATCTTGTGTGAAATATTGCGTCGGCGCAAAATCTGGTATTTTACTAGCTTCCAAAGTGAATAATAGTTATCTTTATAGACAACATTTAGTTTAGATTTATAGCTTTTTTCTATTTTTTTGCGGAAATCATTTGCCGGATTTAGTAAAAATATATCTGTAAATTGATTAGAAATTTTAGGTGTATTTTGTTCTTTCACCAACTGAAAGCGCACTTTTGGTTCTAAAAGATAGCTGAGAGAAAAGACATTTCCATAATTAATGCCAAAAGAATCACTAATTAAAAGTGGACGAGAAGCTTGATTGATGATTGTGGCAACTTGTGGATTACCATAACTAATTACCTTACTCCACCAAGTTTCGGCTTGAGAATTTACCCCACAAGAAATCATTCCACAGGTAATTACTAGGACTGTAATTATTTGCCAGATTTGCCGTCGCGCTAAATTTCCGTTATATATCTGAGTTGCTAACAGATAAGCAACAGCAATTTGAATACCCAAATAAGAAGGCAAGAAATAGCGATCGCTTAATGAGCGTATTCCCCCAAACAGCAAATCTGGTAAGATTAAAGGTAACGCTGGCACGGCAATCAACAATACAATAAACAACCAGCTTTTTTCGTTAGTTGTTCGATAAAGAAAATAAATTGCATAACCAACGAATATTAAAATAACTGGTGTAATGAAATAGCTGAGAGGATTTTCAAACCCAAAGTTAAAATCAAAGAAAATATGGCTTAACTGAATCAGCCAAGCTTGAATTAAATTGATAAAATTAATTTGCGTCTTTGTCCAAGCTGTTGTCAAGTTAAATAAATAAAAATTGAACAATACAACTAATATCCAAGGCATGAAGGCTAAAAAGCCTGCTAACGAAGCAAAAAGATAATTTTTTACTGTTTTATTAAACTGAAATTTAGCAGTTGCTAATACATAAATAGCATGAGCAAGCGCGACAAATCCACTTAATAAAAATGTATATAAGCCCAGTGTTAAAGTCGCTGCATAAATGCCCCATACAATAATAGAATCTGACGCTTGCTGTTTTTTGGCTAACTCTTTATTTTTTGATTCCAGGCGAATTGCTCGCAGCAGTGACGCGCTAGAGAGTAATATAGTTACTGTCCAAAGCATATATTCTCGTGCTTCTTGAGCATAGACAAGATGAATCGGAGAGATTGCCATAAGAGCGATCGCTATAAAAGGAACTGACAATGGCACTCTAAATAATTCTTTGCATAACCAATAAACGCACGGAAACACCAGCAAGCTGATAAAAGCAGACAAACTTCTAATTGCTGTTACCGAATTGCCAAAAATTTGCACCCAAAATCGAGCTATTATGTAATAAAGCGGTGGATGCTGCGGATCTTCTATTGCTAAAGATTTAATTGTGTCACCTAACTTCTTTTCCGGGTTGAGACGTTGATACTTATCAAAATATGTCCCCGTAATTACACGATTATTAAAAATTTGCTGCTTAACTTCTTTTACTGTGTAACCCGAAATCCGCAATGAGGTATAAGTTTCATCATGCCAGTAAACTTTACGCTCTAGGTTAACAAAGCGAAAAAATATACCGATCGCCAACAAGACAACAATTAAAAATCGCAACCAACTGGGAGCAAGTTTGAACTGATGCATAAGCAATCCCAAGAAGTTGTTAAAAAAACTACAAAAGTAGGTGAATTAATTAAATGAGGCTTGCTAGCGTACTCACACAGAGCCGTTTATTGTAAAACATCACCAACCTTACTTTGACAGTAACTTAATTTGGTACTAAGAGGAATAAATACCTTATCTTTATTAACTCTCAAAATAATATAGTTAAATTGTATTAAATTTATCCAAACTACTTTGTAACTGCGTAAATATTAGTATTGTTATTGCAAGTACGATTGATTAACATAACGTTTCACATGATAACCGATGCAAGTTAAGCGAACATTTTCTGGTGTATCTTGGGAGTCAAAAGTAGGCTACTGTCGAGGGGTGAAAGTTGCAAATTTGATTTATCTTTCCGGTACTGCGTCAGTTGATGAAGCTGGTAGCGTGTTTGCCCCAGGTGATGCTTACGCGCAAGCAAAACGCTGTTTTGAGATTATTCAAAAAGCTTTGCAAGATTTAGGCGCTGATACAAGCTGCGTAGTACGAACCCGGATGTTTGTCACCGACATCACCCTTTGGGCAGATTTGGACGGGCGCATCAAGAATTCTTTGGAGAAAATCCGCCCGTTACAAGTATGTTGGAAGTAAAATCTTTGATCGATCCAGCGATGTTGATTGAAGTTGAGGTAGATGCAGTTTGCCCGGATCTGTAGTCAAATTTGAAGATGAAGCTGCGAATTATCTAGGCAATGTAGTCTGTTATTGAGCGATCGCATATTTTTTCTGTAGGCTAAATGCGATCGCTTCTACTTCTATCAATTGTGCTGATTATTACTACTGTAGCGAACCCTTGTCCCCGTCCACAATAATTTCTCTCGCAGCGTTTGATAGTAGGAATAATTTTCCCGCAGAATAATAAACTTAGAGCGACAATCCGCCATTCGCACATCAACGCGGTGTCCGGGCCAAATCGAAGTAGCTAACACTCCATCCATCCACAGCTTGGTACTTAACTCATAATCTCCCAAAGGCCAGATGCTAACAACCGAACCGGGAGGTAATACCAGAGGACGACTAGAAAGACTCATCGGACAAATGGGAGTAATGGTAATCGCTTCCATACCATCGTGCATAATCGGACCATTGGCAGAAACGGTGTAACCAGTGGAACCTGTGGGAGTAGCCAGAATCAAACCATCTCCTTGATACTGATCGACAATTTCACTATCAATTTCCATTTCTAAAATTGAAGTGATCATGCGATCGGCGGAAGCAGGTTTGATACTCATATCATTCAAAGCCAGGTAGCGTTCGGTAACAGGTTCTATATTTGTCCCATGTCCCTCATATACCGCCGCTTGTAGCATCATACGCCGCTGGATAGCATAGCGATCCTCCAGCAGCCGATCCCAAACCTTCTCTGTATCCTGAAATTCTTCCACCGACTCAGTTAAAAACCCCAGATGACCTCCCACATTCACTGCCAGAATTGGGATACCAGCTGGGGCTAAATGTCTTGCACCAGTTAAAACAGTACCATCACCGCCAAGTACCACAGCCAGATCGATTGGTTGCCCTACAGAAGCCAAAAACACCGGATAAGGATTGTCTTTTGGTCCACTGGGTCCCATCAATACGTGGCATTGGCGGTCTTCAAGTTGCTTGGCGCAGATTTCAGCCCAGCGTTTGCTTTGGGGGTCTCTGGCTTTATAAGCAATGATTACTTGCTTGAGTTGCACTTCATATCACCACTTCAGAAGATTAAACTGCTCCATATCGACAGTATCGCGGTTGCGATAAATGGCAAGCACGATCGCTAAACCAACTGCCGCTTCAGCAGCAGCCACGGTAATCACAAATACTGTGAAAACTTGACCTTTAATTAATGTTGAGTCTAGGAAGTTAGAAAATGCCATTAAATTCAGATTAACAGCATTCAGCATCAACTCAATCGACATCAGCACCCGCACGGCATTACGGCTAGTAATTAAGCCAAAGATGCCAATACAGAACAAAGCCGCTGCTAGTAATAAAAAGTACTGGAGTTGCATGAATTTGTTTGTTGGTTGTTAATGGGCATTGGGAATTGGGCAATGGGCAATGGGCAATGGGTAATTCGTAATTGGGCATTGGGAATTGGCAATAAAAAGAAGCTAGACCTATTTCACAGCCACACATAGACCACTTGGACGATGCCCCATTCCCCATGCCCCATTCCCCTCTTTGATTATTCGCGACGAGAACCACCACGATAAGTATCAGTACCATCCAAGTCAGTACTAGTACCAGCCGATACCAGTTCTCTGGGGCGTTCTGGTAAAGTTAAAATGGTTTGCGGCAATCCAGATGATATCGGTTCTGGCAAATACTCGCGACGCGCCAAAATAATTGCTCCCACCATTGCCATTAGCAACAAAATAGAAGCGAGTTCAAAAGGTAGCAAAAAGTCACTGAAGAAATGCTCACCAATTAAAACGATGGAACTTTCACCACCCACAACAGGAGTTGAATGACTCCAAGGTGTCGCTAAGACCATCGTACTTAACAGGGCAAACAATCCTAGACTGACTACCCCCGTTAGGGCTTTACGTATCCAAGCATTGGGAAACGGCACAAAATCTTCCCGTTTATTTACCAACATAATTGCAAACAAAATCAGCACGTTCACCGCACCGACGTAAATTAGCAATTGTGCTGATGCTACAAAGTCACCATTGAGCAACAGATACAAGCCAGCAATGCTAATAAACACGCCTCCCAGCATAAAAGCAGAATAGACAATGCTTGAGAACAGCACTACACCAAGCGCAGTTCCTACCATCATCACCGCCAGTATGCCAAAGGAAACGATTTGTACTCCTTGGGCTAGATTCACTGTTTTTTGTCCTTTAATATCTGATAATTGGTAACTGGTAATGGGTAATCGGTAATGGGTAATAGCAACTACCTATTACCTATTAGCCCTTTTCCACTAAGTCTTCTGGACGGGCACCGGGGCGGGGTGCATCGGCTGGCAAACCGTGGGGTTCCATCACGCCTTTGGGTAGGTAGACCAGTTCGCGTAGCGGTGTTACCATCGGGTCATTTGTAACTTTGTAAGGCAAACGACCTAGCGCCACGTTGTCATAGTTCAATTCATGGCGATCGTATGTGGAAAGCTCATACTCTTCTGTCATCGATAAACAGTTAGTTGGGCAAAATTCCACGCAGTTACCGCAGAAGATACAAACTCCAAAGTCGATGCTGTAGTGGTTGAGCTTTTTCTTTTTGCTTGCCTTGTCGTATTCCCAATCAACTACAGGCAAGTTAATTGGACAAACACGAACACAGACTTCGCAAGCAATGCACTTATCAAATTCAAAGTGAATTCTACCGCGAAACCGCTCACCGGGAATCAATTTTTCGTAAGGATACTGCACGGTTACTGGACGCCGTTGCATGTGGTCAAAGGTGACAGACAAACCTTGACCAATGTAACGAGCAGCTTGTACCGTTTCTTTGGCGTAATCACCAACTTGTTTTAGGAACTTTAACATTTTGTGTCTCTCTCTTTATGGGTAATTGCTAATTGCTAATTGCTAATTGTAAAAAAACGATTAGCGATTAGCGATTAGCGATTAGTGATTAGCCTCCAAAAGCAACGGGAAAGGCTAGTTTCAAGGCTGCGGTTAATAGAAGGTTAACCAACCCAACTGGTAGTAAGAATTTCCATCCTAAATCTAGCAATTGGTCAATGCGAACCCGTGGCACTGTCCAGCGCAACAAAATTGCGAGAAAGACTAAGAAGTAAGCCTTGAGTAAGGTCATGGTGATGCCTAGTGAGGCATCTACGATCTGCAATACGGGATTAGTTTCGCTAACTCCGACCCAACTGGCAATCAAGTTAAGTGAAATGGGAAAATCCCAGCCGCCCAGGTATAAAACTGATACTAGCAAAGCAGAAAGCACCAGGTTGACATAAGAACTTAGGTAGAACAGAGCGAATTTCATCCCAGAGTATTCAGTCTGGTAGCCTGCTACTATTTCTTCTTCGGCTTCGGGTAGGTCAAAAGGCATACGTTCGCATTCGGCAAGAGCGGAGATCCAAAAGATGATAAAACCGACTGGTTGCCGCCAAACGTTCCACCCTAAGATGCCGTAACCCGATTGTTGATTGACGATATCAACGGTGCTGAGGCTGTTAGACATCATGACGATCGCTAACACCGATAACGCCAAAGGAATCTCATAACTAATCGATTGCGCTGCTGCCCGCAACCCCCCTAAGAGAGAGTATTTGTTATTTGAGGCGTAACCAGCCATCAGCAAGCCAATCGGCTGAATGCTAGATAAAGCAATCCACAAAAAGACTCCTGTGCCAATATTGCTAATCAGGATATTCTGTCCAAAAGGCACAATCAGATATGACAGAAATACTGGCAATACAACGATGATTGGACCGAGGGTAAACAGCCAGGGGTCAGCCTGAGTTGGCACTACATCTTCTTTGAATACCAACTTTAGACCATCGGCTACAGGAGCCAACAAGCCTAAAGGTCCTATGTATTCAGGTCCAATCCGCTGCTGTGCGGCTGCGGAAATCTTCCTTTCTAGCCAAACACAAACCAGCACACCAACTGTTGCCCCAATGAGCATCAATATCATCGGCAGGGGCATCCAAATTGCTTTGGCTGTGCCGGATGGTAGCCCCAAATCCATCAGGGATTTAATAAAAGTTCCTTGGAGGTCAATTCCTGGATTCATTTTTCCGTTGTTGAAGTCATCGAGTCTTAGTCATTTACAACTATTAATTTGAGTTAATATTTGTAAACTTATCCATTAATAATTCTGCTCTTGTTGACGCTTGATTGAAGATTTGTTGCTAATTACCATGCCTAGTATATCGTTGGATGGTTTTTCCCCTCGTCTACCTGATGAGAAGTTTTACCTATGGTAATGATTGAGAAGTGGGGAATGGGGCATGGGGCATGGGGCATGGGGCATGGGGCATGGGGCATAGAAATACGGAAACTTCTTTTTATTCCCATTGCCCAATGCCCATTGCCCATTGCCCATTGCCCCATTACCGATTAACGCTCTTCAATGGCGGTGTAAGCAATTTCGTGCTGACCGTTGTAAACTTGGGTAGGACGGAAAATGCGGTTTTCTGCGAGTTGTTCTTTCCAGTGAGCTAACCAACCGGCAACACGAGCGATCGCAAATATTGGTGTAAACAAATCTGTAGGAATTCCTAATTTGGCATACACCAAACCCGAATAAAAGTCAACATTCGGATAAATTCCTTTATGACCGAGTTTCTCTTCTACCACCCGTTCCATCTCTATGGCGATGTCATAGTACTTGTCACTGCCGAACTTCGCAAACAATTGCTGTGCTAAGTCTTGCAAAATCGTGGCTCGCGGGTCTTTCACTTTGTAAACACGATGTCCAAAGCCCATAATTTTGGCTTTGCGTTGCAGACAATCTTCTAGGTAGGGACGTACATTCGCTACCGAGCCTATTTCTTCTAACATCTGAATTACTTCTTCGTTTGCCCCACCGTGCAAAGGTCCTCCCAAGGTTCCGACTGCGCTGGCAACCACGGCGTAGGGGTCAGTTAAGGTAGAAGCTGTCACCCTCGCGCTGAAGGTGGAAGCATTCATTGTATGCTCGGCATGAAGAATCAAGCAGACATCAAAAATTCGCGCTGCTAGCGGATCGGGTTCTTTCTCGCTCAACATATAGAGAAAGTTAGCCGAGTAATCCAGGTCATCGCAAGGGCGCACCGGATCGTTACCTTTTCGCATTAACTGAAACGCTGCTACCATTGTCGGAATGGTTGCCAACAAGCGAACCACTGCATCCCGAATGTAGGCAGGGTTATGTAAGTCACGGCGCGAATAAAACAAGCCTAAAGCGGCGGCTGAGGCTTGCAGAGCATCCATTGGATGACCGCTTTCTGGAAAGCATTTCATCATGTCACGGATGCGATATTTTATCCGTCTGTGGAAGCGAATTTCATGCTCAAACGCTTGCAGTTCTTCGGATGTGGGCAACTGACCCCAGATTAACAGATAAGCAGTTTCCAGAAATGTACTTTTTTCTGCTAGTTCCTCAATTTGGATGCCACGATATTCAAGTATTCCCTTTTGCCCGTCAACATTGCTGATACTGGATTCGGCGGCGGGAATGCCTTCCAAACCGGGCTTATATTCGCACACCATCATGGCAACACCATCTGTTTTTTGAAAGTTTTGCTCAAGCTAACTTACCAGAAATTGTTATCGCCATAACAGTATCTCTTGTAACCATAGTTCTTTGAAAACTATAAAGAAACCGCTATAGCAAGTACTTGGGTGGTGTCAACCAAAACATCTGACTACGACCCAGATATGAGCCTTTTTCTGGTAGTTTTATTCCGATCATACCTGCTTTTTTCAGGACTAAACCTTGTTTGGCATCACCCCAAAGGAGAATGGACGCCCATTCGCTCAAACAAGGTTCATGTCCAACCAGCGCAAGTTGCGTTTGCGGTGAATAATTTCTCGGTTCCAACCAGTCCGCAACCCAACTATGAATATCGCCATCAAAGCCCAGGTAGATGCATTCTTCCATTTGCGAACTTAATCCGGTGGCGATGAGGATTTCGGCGGTTTGGCGAGCGCGTACTAAGGGACTGGTGGCGATTAAATCAAAGTGTAAACCCAACGTTTTCAGGCGTTGGGCAATTTTTTCGGTTTTTTGTCGCCCTTCTTTGGTAAGCGATCGCTCTTCATCTGTAATATCAGATCCACCCGATTCGGCGATACCATGACGAATTAAATACAGTTCCACAGTTAGTTGGTTGATAGTTGTCAATGGGCATTGGGCATTGGGCATTGGGAATTGGGAATGGGTAATGGGTAATAATTCTTTTTCCATGCCCCATGCCCCATGCCCCATGCCCCATGCCCCATGCCCCATTACCCACTATCCACTATCCCTACTCAGCTTGAATCAAATTATCTTTAGGATTTACCAACCGCAGCAACTTTTGCTTAATTTGGGCATCGAAGACTTCCCATTTCATCCTCGCATAGGCAGAATTTTCGTTGCCTCCAGATAAGAAACCCATCGGAATCTCAAAACCCCCTGCGCTGGTTCTCCCACCACCAAAAAAGCGTCCTGAGCTATCTTGCCCAAAAGCTTCTTTGATAAACTCGTCGGGGTCTAGAGTAAGTTTGGTAGTTCTCAAAGAACCGACAACTACTTCGAGTTCGTCATCTTCATCGTGAACAATGCCGTAAACTACGGCGGTATGAACGTTTTCTTCTGTCACCAAAAAATCTGCCGCTTGGGGGATGGCATCGCGGTCATCGTAGCGTAGATACCCCACACCCGCAATGGAAAAGTTATTTTGGACGATGCGATTTTTAAGCGATCGCTCAATCACATCCATCACAGGTTTGGAACGATTTGCCTGAAGTACCGCGTTCAGCAATTGTACGTCACAAAATCGACTCAGATACGCAGCTGCCATAAAGTCCTCTTCTTGCGCTTGCATCAGACGATTTGTATCAGATCGCAAGCCATGCATCAAGGCAGTAGCGCATTTTATATGCTGATTTGTGCCATTATCTAAGTTCAGTAACCCTGCTTGTAAGTACTGCGTAAAAATTGTTGCCGTCGCTCGCACAAAAGGACGGATATCAACAAATTCTGACTTCAGTTCTCCTTGTGAACTATGATGATCGATGACCGCTACTAGTGGCATTCCTGCCTGCTGCACTACTGGCAATAGTTGACTGGTCGTTCCTTGGTTATCGATTAATACGAAACCTTGATAATATGACAAATCCTTGCTTCTCAAGGTTTGCACTGACCAACGCTGTGCCGGTAAACCTGTCAGCTTGACTAAGGCAATGTTTTCTTGATGCGAGAGTGTGCCAGCGTAAATGATTTCACATTTTATATCGTATTGCTGGGCAATTAACTGATAAGCCCAAGCAGAAGAAAGAGCATCCGGGTCAGGAAAATCTTGTAGAATTATCAGCTGGCGATCGTGTCGGTGTGCTGTAAGCGTATGACGCAATTGTTCGGACTTCTGATTTCCCTCGCTATTACGTCCAGCAAAAGAATTATTTCCGTCACTTGTCACAAACGACGGCTTTGTGGTTGGAAGCTCAATCGCTTCTTGGGTTATTTCCAAATCATCAGGGTTGACTTCCGAAGTCAATGACAAGCTTTTCAATTGAGTACGGTGAGAATTTAATTGCATAAACAACTTTTTTTGTGAGTGTGAGGCTGGATTTAAATTTATTTGTTAATAAATACAACTGCTCATTTATTGGTTTCGCCACACCAAGTA
The DNA here is from genome assembly GCF_050875635.1 of Tolypothrix sp. VBCCA 56010. Classification (NCBI taxonomy): domain Bacteria; kingdom Bacillati; phylum Cyanobacteriota; class Cyanophyceae; order Nostocales; family Tolypothrichaceae; genus Tolypothrix; species Tolypothrix sp. VBCCA 56010. Next base: position 56,393 of record NZ_JBPAOH010000009.1, on the reverse strand, counting down.
CGATCTTCGCAAAATCTTTGCAGCCTAGCACTGTGTCTGCAAGTTGATTTTTTTCCCAAGGCTAATCGTAAAGATTAATCTTTACAATTAGGCAAAAACTATAACTTATGAGGTTTGAAACTTTTTCCTATCTATGTTGCTATTACTAGTACACTGGATGAAAATGAGCCATAAGCTCAGAATACAGGTTTTTTAATTTGGCGTAAAGTTCTCGCAAAAAAGCCTCAACTGAGAACCTTTCAATCTTCTTGCGCGACTTTTTAATTTTTATATATGTCTACTAGTCTCTACTTCCCGCTAAAAGCGAAATCAACAATTAACAATTATTTCGAGCGCAAAAACGGGCTGTTAATGTTTGCGTCTAAATATTCCGCTTTTGCCAGAGCGTACCTTAGTTACTTGGTAGCACTTTGATGTATAATTAAAAGCCACGTTAGTTCGCACGCTTATTTTCGCTGACAGCTTCGGCAGATGATGTGGCAAAATTTTCACACATAAAGCTAGAATGCGGCGTTATCTCTAGAACAGTTCATAACCTCCAAAGGAAAGTTAAAATGTCTGTCCTGGGAATATGCGACAAAAACGCTTACTTTCTTCCAACTGCTGTGTAGAAAGGAAAAATAATTATCAAAGTCCTATAACATATTTTTGCCACTCTTGGTGTAGTCCACTTTTAAGATGTTTGCTGACCTCAAAGTAGAGGCTGCTATAAGGCTGTCTGGGCGGATGACGCAAAGGCATGTTAGCTTCGTGAGGCGTGCGGTTGCCTTTTTTAACATTGCAGCGGACACAAGCTGTAACAATGTTATCCCAGGTATCGCCACCACGACGCGATCGCGGTAAAACGTGGTCTAGCGTCAACTCGTCTCCTGTGTAACCGCAGTATTGACAAGTGTGACCGTCACGATGCAATATATTTCGGCGAGTAAGAGGTATTTCCTTGTAGGGAACGCGCACGTAATGGCGCAAGCGGATCACAGTTGGTAGCGGAAATTCCGAATACAAAAATTTCCCGTTGTGTTCCACCCGCTCTGCCTTGCCTTTGATCAACAAAACCACCGCGCGACGCCAGCTTGTGATGTTGAGCGGTTCGTAAGAGGCGTTAAGGACTAAAACCTTCCCCATTGATTAACGCTCAATGTATTAGTTTTACATATATTAACACAATTATACTCGGCTTGGAAGATGAGAATAAATTATACTTCCGGCAGAATTTAGATATTTTTGATAAGTCTTTTTGGGGGAGTGGGGAGTGGAGAGTGGGGAGTGGGGAGTGGGGGAGTGGGGGAGTGGGGGAGTGGGGGACAACTTGGGGACAAGGGGGACGACTTGGGGACAAGGGGGACAAGGGAAAGTGAAAAATGATACTTTAGTGAATTTTGGCAGCATCAAATTATCAGCTTGTGCTAATAAAGTGACGAAAGGTAAACTTTCTGATTAAATCTGATGAGTGCTTCTAGCGGTGGAATAACTAGATAGTCACAGATATCTATCAAAATGGTGTGATAGGAGAAAGTCAAAATGTTAAGTCGCAAGCAAACTCATAGTGTGGCGCAAAATCAGCAGTGCGACACCTATGCGTGGTTCTCGCAACGCGCTTGGGTGGAAATTGATTTAGGTGCTTTATCTTTTAATGTACATCAGTTGCGAAGTTTGTTATCGCCACGTACTGAGTTAATGGCAGTGGTGAAAGCTGATGCTTATGGACATGGATCTGTAACAGTCGCTCAGACAGTGTTACAATCCGGGGCAAGTTGGTTAGGAGTCGCTACGGTTCCAGAGGGTATTCAATTACGCGAAGCAGGAATTAAAGCTCCGATTTTGATTTTAGGAGCAACTCATACATTAGAGCAAATTCACGCGATCGCTCACTGGAAACTTCAGCCTACACTGTGCAGCCCAAAGCAAGCACTAATATTTTCCGACACTTTAGAAGCGATTAAATTTACTGACTCCATCCCCGTACACATCAAACTAGACACGGGAATGTCTAGATTAGGTACAAATTGGCAGCAAGCAGGTGAGTTTGTCCAGTTAGTACATTCTTTGCCTCATTTAGAAATAAAAAGCATTTATTCTCACTTGGCAACCGCAGATAGTCCCGATCCGCAAGTGATGATACAACAGCATCAACGATTTGATGAGGCGATCGCCCAAGTTAAAGCTTTGGGAATACAACCAGCAAGTTTACATTTGGCAAATTCAGCCGCTACTCTTGCAGATCCGGCTTTACATTATGATATGGTGCGTGTCGGGCTAGCTATATACGGGCTTTCGCCAGCTGTTCACTTGCGATCGCGTCTCGACTTAAAGCCAGTTTTACAATTAAAAGCGCGAGTCACCCACATCAAAACCATCGCTGCCGGCACTGGTGTCAGCTACGGTCATCAATTTATTGCCCCACACGAAATGCGCCTTGCCGTCGTCGGTATTGGTTACGCTGATGGAGTTCCTCGCAATCTCTCCGGCAAAATGCAAGTATTAATTCAAGGCAGACGAGTCCCACAGATTGGCGCAATTACGATGGATCAATTAATGCTCGATGTCAGCACTTTACCAAATATACAAGAAGGCGAAATAGTCACCTTACTTGGGGAAGAGGGAAAAGAAAAAATCTCCGCCGACGATTGGGCAGAACAATTAAACACTATTTCTTGGGAAATTCTCTGCGGATTCAAACATCGTCTGCCTCGTGTTGGTGTGATTTGATTGAAAATTGGGCATAGGGCATTGGGCAATGGGCATTGGGGAGGCAGTGCGTTGCGCGGGTTCCCCGCGTTGTAGCACCTGCCGTCATTGGGCATTGGGGAGGCAGTGCGTTGCGCGGGTTCCCCGCGTTGTAGCACCTGCCGTCATTGGGCATTGCTAATTTTAACTCCCCCTGCCCCCATGCCCCATGCCCCATGCCCCATGCCCAATTCCCCATTCCCTATTGCCACAGATGATTTGTTATGCTAATATAGAAAACTGATGCGGATATGGCGGAATTGGCAGACGCGCTAGATTTAGGTTCTAGTTCCGAGAGGAGTGAAGGTTCAAGTCCTTTTATCCGCACTATGAAAAATTTGTAGTTTACTGACCACAATTTATACTTAAATAATCGTTTCAGCGGCGACTGTCAGCTTCTACTGCATCTTGTTTAGGCAAGAATGCAGTTTAAAGGTTGATTCATTCCTAAGTGTGAAAGCTGGAGGCAGCAGTTCTCCTATATCACATTCTCAGGCAAAGCGCTTGAAAACGAGTCAAACAGCGTGAAAATATACTTTGTCGAAAAAATATATTACATATATTACGAGCGATCGCATTTTAAATCTCAAGTAACGGTGAGAACATCATTCTTGTTAACAATAAGTAAAGTTACTTTTTATTAATTTTACTTTATATTTTCTGATAGCAAAAAAATCTTTAAGTATTAATACTACAAGTTACCTGTTGGAACTTGTGACCGAAGACATTATTATTGCGGTTAGGACTATAGGACATTTACCTATAGGTGACTGCCTTTATTTAGTCTTTACATTTTTTGTGATTATTCTCAAAGAATGTTTGTTAATCTCAGGTAAGTAAATTAACACTCTTACTAAAATTTAATAGATAGAAAACCTTCCTACCATTAAGCTTTGCCACAAAATAGCGCTAGAATGTTTGTCTTTTAAGCTACAGCAGTTATGATATCAATATTTGATTAAAATTGTCAAAACCTCTGTACAATTTTAGATTAAATGTATCGAAATTATCCCTAGTAAAAGTAAAATGAGCACAACTCCTATAGGTAGCTACAAGTTTTCCCAGAAACTACACCCGCTATCTCTGTTAGCACAACTAACCAGTCGCCGTGCTACAGGTTGCTTACGGATATTTACCGGGAGTGTTTCTTGGTCAATCTATCTAGAGGACGGTAAACTTACTTACGCCTCTTATTCAGATAAGTTATTTGAGCGGCTGGATAACCATTTACAACAGTTGAGTCAGCAAATTCCCGCTCTCAACAGTGCGACTCGCGTGCAGATGCGGCTGATGTTTGAACCGAAGGGAGAAAATCAGCGGACATCAGATGCAGATTATCAAGCTATTTGCTGGTTAGTTAATCAAGATCGTATCACTTCTTCGCAAGCAGGAACGCTGATAGAGAACTTGGCTAAAGAAGTACTCGAGTTATTTCTTACCTTAAAAGAAGGAAGCTATGAGTTTATTGCTGAGAATAGCTTAAATCAACTGCCAAAATTCTCTAGCTTGGATTTGCGGTTGTTAGTCGAACACTGTCAAAAGCGATTAAGAAGTCAGCAAAATAGCCAGTCACCACTTCCTTCCCCTGGACAAACAAGTGGGGAAAAAGCAACCAACCTGCCGCAATCTCAACCCCAACTAATGCAGCTTGGGCAACCATTGCCAAAGCAAAGCAATTTTGATAATCAAGATAGTAACAATAATAAAATGCCAGCGCAAACTGCTAGCAAAAAACTGTATACAGTTGCCTGCATTGATGATAGCCAAACAGTCTTAAATTCCATCAAGAACTTTTTGGAGGAGAACACATTTTCAGTTGTCATGATTAACGATCCGGTGAAAGCGTTGATGCAAATTCTTCGCAGCAAGCCCGATCTGATCTTATTAGACGTGGAAATGCCGAATTTAGACGGCTACGAGTTATGTTCTTTGTTGCGGAGGCATTCAGCGTTCAAAAATACACCTATCATTATGGTAACGGGCAGAACAGGATTTATAGATAGAGCCAAGGCAAAGATGGTTAGGGCATCAGGCTATTTAACTAAGCCTTTCACTCAACCCGAATTGCTGAAAATGGTGTTTAAACACATTGGTTAACTGATAACTTATAAGGAGTAAAAATTATAAAAAGTAACTTTAATAGTCCAAAATTACTTTTTTAGGAGATTTAGGAGTGAGTCTAACTTTGCTTGGCACAATTCTGATTGTTGAAGATTCCCCCAGTGAATTGGAACTAATGAGCCATTATCTGAACGAGAGTGGTTACAACGTGATAAAAGCAAGCGGTGCAAAAGAAGCTTTAGAAAAAGCTGTGTCAGAACAGCCAGACGTAATTGTTACCGACGTAGTAATGCCGGGAATGAGCGGGTTTGAGTTGTGTCGTTCTCTCAAAAGAAATCCCATTACTCAAAAAGTACCGATAGTGATTTGCAGTTCTAAAAATCAGGAAATTGATCGATTGTGGGCAATGAGACAAGGTGCTGATGCCTATGTAACTAAGCCGTATACTCGCGAACAACTTCTGCGGGCAATTAAATCAGTAGCGATTTGAATAAATGAATAGTTCAAAGACTATACTCTCTGGCAAAGAAGCTCAAAATAACTTAGGAGATGGCTATCTTAGGTTTCAATTAAATCGCCAGACGGCTGCTGTATTATCAATGAAGCACACGCAAGAAGCGATTGTTGTTTCTGTTGAGTCTGTAGCTGCAATTCCCAGTATGCCAGCTTGCGTACTGGGATTGATGAATTGGCGCAGTCGGATAGTTTGGGCAGTTGATCTGTCAAAAATGCTGAATCTAGAAAGCCTAGATTATAGACAGCGGCAATACAATGTGATAATTATTCGAGTGGAATCAGTGCTTTTGGGTTTAGTGGTGCAAGAAATCACAGGTACTACCAAGTTTACGCCGGATGAAATCCACTCTCCTATAGGACAAGTTGCATCTAGTTTAGTTCCCTATTTACGTGGATGCTTTGTGCAACACAAAGAAATCTTGCTGGTATTAGATGCACAGGCAATTGTCCAGTCTTCGATTCTTCGTAATGATTAGGGTGTACTACTAAAAGAACGGATTTTTGGTTTTTAGATAAACCTATTCAAGCAAATTACTTTATGTTTAATAAAACTGATTCGGCTAAGAGTAGTGATGCTGATAAAAACGCATCGTTTATTTCGTCTGAAGTATCATCGGAAATCACGGATAGTAATATACCACGATTGAGAAGCAATGCGCGATCGCCAAAAAATGCCAATTCTCCCTTGAATCGTGCCTTAACTGCTTTCAAACGCCTCAATTTGCGTAGCAAAGCTACAGTTTTGGCGATCGCTATCAGCACGCTGCCTGTATTAGGTATTGGTAGTTTAGCTTATCACATTGCAAGCCTTTCGATTAGTAACAAAATTTCCGAGCTACAACAAGCTGAAGCCGAAGGCTTGGCAGACAAAGTAAACCGTTTCATGATTGAACGGTATAACGATATTCAAGTGCTGGCTAATCTGCCAATTTTGACAAATTCCAGCGTCAAGACAGTTACAACTCAACAAGATAAACAAGCACTACTAAACAAGATTAGAGAAAGTTATAAAGTCTATGACAGCATTGCTGTGTTTGACTTAAATGGTGAGCCGATTTTGCAATCCCAAGGAGAACCACTCACCAACCATAGCGATCGCGATTACTTTCAAGCAGCGCTAAAAAGCGATCGCCCATTAATTAGCCAACCACAAGTATCTAAAACGACAAATAAAAGTAGTATTTTCACTGTTGCACCAGTTAAGGATGTCGTCACCGGGCAAACCATCGCCATAGTCAGAGCGCAGATGTCGGTAAAAAATTTAGAAGAGGTAATTAAAAATTACGCTCTTGCGGGGCAAAAATATCATTTGATTGATGCTTCCGGGAAATTTTTTATGTCTTCGGAATCGAAGCAAATAGGTAGAGAAGCAAGAAGAAATTTTCCTGGCTTGACGAACCTACAAGCCACAAAAAAAGAAGCCACATTCAAAACAATTAACCAAATTGACAATAAAGAACAGCTCGTTAGCTACGCAGGCGAAAAGCTCAACGGTTTGCCAGATTTAAAATGGCAAGTAATTTTGGCTACAGATACAGCAACGGCATTTGCGCCGCAAAGAGACTTACTTCTGGCTATATTAGGTGGGACGGCATTAACAACATTGTTGGTGTCTGTGCTTGCAGCTTGGTTAGCTAAACGTGCCACACAACCAATTTTGAATGCGACTCAGACAGTAGCAAGGCTGGGACAAGGTGAACTGACTGCGCGTTTAGATATAGACTCAGAAGACGAATTCGGCGAATTGGGTGAAAATATTAATTTGATGGCAGAGCAATTACAGTTGTTGTTAAAAGAACAAGAACTGGATGCAGAACGAGCAAAAATAATCACAGAAATTACTTTGCGGATTCGCCGAAATCTCAAAAGCGAAGATATTTTTAAAACAGCGGTGAGAGAAGTTCGCTCTTGCTTGAGAAGCGATCGCGTAGTTATCTATAACTTCGATCGTAGCACTTGGGATGGAATGGTCGTTGCCGAATCAGTTGCGCCCGGTTATGCGAAAATGATCGGAGTGCAAATCGACGATCCATGTTTTCGAGAACGCCATGTAGAAACTTATAAAGATGGAAGAGTGCGAGCGATCGCCAACATTTATCAAGAGCCAAGCTTGCGAAATGCAAATTGTTACATTAAAATGTTGGAAAAATTTTCCGTCAAGGCAAATTTAATCGCACCGATGATTACAGACGGGCAATTGGTGGGTTTAATGATTACCCATCAATGCGATAGCCCCCGTTTTTGGCAACAAGCAGAAATTGATTTATTTAAGCAGGTAGCCACTCAAGTTGGCTATGCCCTAGAACAAGCTAAACTTTTAGAAGAAGTAGAACAAGGTAGACACAAGGCAGAACAAGGTTCTGAAGATGAACGCCAACAAAAAGAAGCTTTGCAAATGCAACTTCTTGAACTACTAGGGGAAGTAGAAGGTGCAGCCAGCGGAGATTTGACAGTGCGGGCTGATGTCACCACCGGGGAAATTGGCACCGTCGCCGACTTTTTCAACTCCATCGTGGAAAATTTGCGGTTGATTGTTACCCAAGTAAAACTTGCGGCTTATCAAGTAAACTATGCGATCGGTTCTAACCAAGGAGCGATGCGCGAACTGGCAGAAGATGCTATCACCCAAGCCTCAGAAATCAACCGCACCTTAGATGCTGTTGATCAAATGACCTATTCTATACAATATGTAGCCGAAAACGCCCAACAAGCTGCGAAGGTTGCTCAAAATGCTTCGCACACCGCCAAAAAGAGCGGCAAAGCAATGGATATGACAGTACAAAATATCCTGCATTTGCGGGAAACAGTAGGCGAAACAGCGAAAAAAGTCAAGCGTTTGGGAGAATCTACCCAACAAATTTCCCGCGTGGTATCTTTGATTAATCAAATCGCCATGCAAACCAACTTACTCGCCATCAACGCCGGCATAGAAGCAGCGCGTGCGGGGGAAGAAGGTCAAGGTTTTGCTGTAGTTGCGGAAGAAGTAGGTGAATTAGCTGCCCGAAGTGCAGCGGCAACAAAAGAAATTGAACAAATTGTCGAGAACATTCAAAGAGAAACTAGCGAAGTTGTGCAAGCGATGGAAGTGGGAACCGCTCAAGTTGTAGAAGGAACCCGAATTGTTGAAGATGCTAAACACAGCTTGAGTCAAATTTTGGATGTTTCCCGCCAAATTGATTCTTTAGTACAGTCGATTTCCACCGCTACCACATCGCAGGTAGAAACCTCGCAAACTGTCAGCCACTTGATGAGAGAAATTGCTAAGGTATCAGAGCGCACCAGCTATTCTTCGCGGCAAGTTTCTGAATCTTTGCAACAAACTGCGGTGATTTCCCAAGAGTTACAGGAAACTGTTGAAACTTTCAAGGTGGATTAGTCATCAGTCATTAGTCAAAGGGCGATCGCACTTTTGACTCTTGACTGTTGACTGTTTACTGTTGACTATGGACAAAAACTATGTCAAAGGATAAAGAACTTGAAATCCAGATGCAGTTTCTGGAGGAAGCAACAGATTATCTCAATACTTTAGAAGAAGTATTGCTAGAAATCAACGCAACCAACCGCATCGAATTAGATAAAATTAATGCGGCACTGAGAGCTGCTCATTCTATCAAAGGTGGCGCGGGGATGATGGGGTTTCGTGCCCTAAGCGATTTGGCTCACCGTTTAGAAGATTCTTTTAAAGTCTTAAAGACGCGAAAAAACTCTTTAGAAATTGACACGCAATTACAAAGCTTGCTGTTATCTGGCGTAGATTGGCTGCGTCAGATAGTGGAATTGCTGTCAGAAGGTAATGTGGTTGAAGATGATTGGTTAGCAACTTTTTGTTATCCAGTTTTTGATGAACTGCACGATCGCCTGGGCGATCCTACCCCAGAAGATGCCTCAACCATACTTTCCGCAGATGAAGGGCAAGATATTATACCTCTGCTTTTTGAAACAGAAGTAGAAGGATGTTTGCAACGTCTAGAATCTGTATTTGCAGATAGTCAACAACCTTGCTTGCGAGAAGAAGTTGCGATTATGGCAGCTGAATTGGGCGGTTTGGGAGAAATGTTGCAATTACCAGCTTTTACCCAGCTTTGTCAGTCGATCGCGCATCACATAGCAGCTAGCGTTACGGATACACAAGTTGAAGAAATTGCTCGGTTAGCATTGCAAGCGTGGCGGCGATCGCAAGCTTTGGTGCTGACAAATCAACGAGATAGTTTACCTACAGATATCGAAGTTGAGACGATCGCACCTTTGAGTTATGCGAATATGGATCTGCTATCCACAGAAGATGCGATCGCAGAGTTTCTCGCAAGCGATGAGGTAGAATCTCACAATCGAGATGTACAAGAAGCCCTAGCAGAGTTTCTCGCAAGCGATGCGGTAGAATCTCACGATCAAGATGTACAAGAGGCTCTAGCTGAGTTTCTCGCAAGCGATGCGGTAGAATCTCACGATCAAGAGGTACAAGAGGCTCTAGCTGAGTTTCTTGCAAGCGATGCGGTAGAATCTCACGATCAAGATGTACAAGAGGCTCTAGCTGAGTTTCTCGCAAGCAGTGCGGTAGAATCTCACGATCAAGAAGTACAAGAGGCTCTAGCTGAGTTTCTTGCAAGCGATGCGGTAGAATCTCATAATAAAGATGCAGAAATAGTAGAACCACTACTTTTAGAAACAGAAGACAGCGAAGAAGCTTGGCTAAATCCAGAAATAATTGCCGCAAGTTTTGAATCAAAGGAAGTAGAAATTGTCGAGGACAACGCTACTATTGACGAGCCACCAAACGTAGTCGTTTCTAGAGAATTTTCCCCCATAGATTACAAATTTGTTGAACGCAAACCAGAGCCAATTGCAGTTGGCAAAGACCGCGAACATGAAAATACAGTTAGAGTTCCCAGCAAACAACTTGAGCAAATTAACGATTTATTTGGGGAACTAATTATTCAGCGTAATGGACTGAACTTGCAAATGGAAAGATTACGCAAACTCATACGTAATCTTAGCCAGCGAGTGCATGTTTTAGAGCGCGAAAATCAGGAACTACGCACAGCATACGACAAAATTACTACTCATGCTGGAGTGCCATCGAATTCACCATCGTTAACATATCCAGGTAATGGCAATTCAGACAACTTTGCATTTGACGATAGCGACTATTCACCCCAGCTAGAAAGGGGATTTGATACCTTAGAAATGGATCGCTATAACGAATTAAGCCTCTTGTCGCAAGAGGTAATGGAAACCATTGTTCAAGTACAAGAAGTCACAACTGATATTCAACTGAGTGTTGACGATACAGATCAATTTGCCAGAAAGTTAAACAAAACATCAAAGCATTTACAAACAAAGCTTACACAAATACGGATGCGTCCGTTATCAGATTTACTCGATCGCTTTCCCAGAGCTTTGCGCGACATGAATGTAGAATATGGCAAAAATGTTCAGTTGAAAGTTGAAGGTGGCAACACTTTAATTGAACGCAGCATTTTAGAAGCATTAAACGATCCTTTAATGCATCTATTAAGAAATGCTTTCGATCACGGCATCGAAGATCCAGCTACCCGTCGTGCTGCCGGTAAACCAGAACAAGCATTGATTGAAATTAAAGCCACTCACCGCAGTAATCGTACAATCATTACTATGCGTGATGATGGACGTGGCATGGACTTGGATAAAATTCGCGATCGTGCCGCAGCTATGGGTTTAGATGCAACTCTTCTGGCACAAGCAAGTGATGAAGAATTGTTATCGCTCATTTTTGAGCCGGGATTTAGCACCTCCGACCAAGTTACAACATTATCCGGTCGCGGTGTCGGTATGGATGTGGTTCGCAACAACCTCAAACAAATCCGGGGAGATGTCAAAGTTGATACAGTCCTCGGAGTTGGAACCACTATTACCATGTCAGTGCCGTTTACACTTTCTGTAGCACGAGTACTGCTGGTAGAAAGTAATCGAATGCTATTGGCATTTCCCACAGATGTAGTTTTGGAAATATTCTTACTCCAAAACGAGCAAGTTTTGCCAATGGGTGGTAGCGAAGTTATCAATTGGCAAGGAACTATGCTGCCTTTGATTCGCTTAGGACAGCACTTAGAATTTAATTGCCCCCGTTATAATAGCCCAGATTTAGAAACTGCCCCGGCGATTAATGCTGCGAATGTCTTAATCATCAAAGGTAACAACCAGCCAGTAGCAGTGCAAATAGACCGTTGTTGGGGTGAACAAGAAGTTGCCATCCGCCAAGTTGAGGGAAATATACCTTTGCCTAATGGTTTTAGCAACTGTACAATTCTTGGTGATGGTCGAGTAGTGGCTTTAGTTAACGCTAACGAGTTATTGTATTGGATTGCCACTAATCAGCGCACACCTAAAACCAGTAAATTGCCATCAACAAAATTAAAAACTGCCTTCCTCGTACCTAATGATGATAAAGCAATTTTGCCGCAGCCTGATAACCAAAAAGGCACTATTTTGATCGTAGATGACTCAATAAATGTCCGGCGCTTTTTGGCTTTGACTCTCGAAAAAGGAGGATACCAAGTAGAACAAGCGAAAGATGGTCAAGATGCTTTGGATAAACTTAATAGTGGCTTGCAAGTTCAAGCGGTGATTTGTGATATCGAAATGCCGCGCATTGATGGTTACGGCTTTTTAGGTCGTGTTAAATCAAACAATGATATGAAAAATATCCCGATTGCCATGTTAACATCTCGCAGTAGTGATAAACATCGGCAACTCGCATTGCAATTAGGTGCGCGAGCTTACTTTTCTAAACCTTACAATGAGCAAGAATTGTTGCGAACTTTAGAGCAAATCATCTTTCGTATGGCAGAGGCAGCATCATCTAATTAAACTTGGGAATGGGGCAATGGGGAATGGAGACAAGGAGACAAGGAGACAAGGAGACAAGGAGACAAGGAGGAATTACCAATGCCCATTGCCCTATGCCCCATGCGAGCGTGCCCATTGCCCTATGCCCCATGCCCATTATTAAACAACCCCTGCTTGAAACACTCGCCCAATCACTTCTTCCACAGGTGGTTCTGTTACAGTTAAATCAACTACTGCCAAATCCGCCAAAATTCGCGACACAGTACGGGTGAGAGCCTCTTGCGACACCACAAAACACACCGATGTCAGATTTTCATCGGTTTGTTGTGTATGCCCTTCTAAAAGCTTCACATCACCGTAGGACATCAGTTTTTCTGTGGGTAGCGGATGAGCTAACTCTACATGAACTTGTCGGTAAGGAGCGAAACGTTCTAACAGTCCATCCAAGCTACCGTCATACATCAACTTTCCTTGGTGAATTAATAGCACCCGTTGACACAAAGCTGTAATATCAGCCATGTAATGGCTAGTCAATAACACCGTCGCTTGATAGCGCTGATTGTACTCGCGTAAAAAATCCCGCACCCCAACTTGAGCATTCACATCTAGTCCTAGCGTCGGTTCATCGAGAAACAGCACAGAGGGACGGTGCAAAAGTGCGGCTAAAAGTTCCGCTTTCATCCGCTCACCTAAAGATAGCTTCCGCACAGCTTGAGTAAGCTTTCCTTCCAACGATAGCATTTCTGTTAATTCTCCCACGCGCCGCCGGAACTCTTTATCTGAGATATTGTAAACAGCGGCATTAATCTTTAAAGAATCCAGCGCTGGTAAATCCCAAATCAACTGCTGCTTTTGTCCCATCACCAAAGTAATTTTTTGCAAAAAAGCCTCTTGACGCCGAAAGGGAATTTGTCCAGATACTCTGACATTTCCGCTAGAGGGATGAATCAGCCCTGTGAGCATTTTGAGTGTAGTGGTTTTACCAGCACCATTGGGTCCCAAAAACCCGACAACTTCACCGGGAGCGATTTCAAAGGAAACATCTTGAACTGCTTTAATTTGTCGGTAGGTGCGGCGGAAAAAGTGGGTAATTGTCCCTTTTATACCTGGCTCTTTAACTGCCACCGGATAAACTTTGCTCAGGTTTTCAGCAACGATGATTGACATAGATTTTCTTTTAGGTGATGCACGCGATGCGGAAGCCGCCGCCAAGGGCGATCGCTCGAAATTATCTGATGATTAAGAGCGATTTTCAGATAAATAAAAAATCATCAGCCAGGATTAATGATATCTACTAATATCAGGATTTTCGGAAATTGGTATAATGCATGCGCTTTTGGTACAGACGTTCCAATGGAACGTCTCTACTGCGCTTTTGGTACAGACGTTCCAATGGAACGTCTCTACTGCGCCTTAACGTAAACGACCCGATCGCAAGATACTAATAATTAACCACAAACCTAACAAACTCGCAGCGGCAAACAGTACGTTGTTCAAAAACGATAACTGATCCGATCGCGGGTTGCTAGAAATAATTGCGGCTCCCATAATTAGCGAACCAACCAAAATGCTAAAAGAAAGTCGGTTGGCGACATCATCAAGAGTGCGACGCAAACCATCTAAACCGCGTAGCGATAAATTCCACTGTAAGGTTTCTGATGTCACTCGGTCTAGTAGCAACTCAATTTGCCGGGGAGATTGTAACGAAAGACTTTTGAGATCCAGCGCTGTTCTTAAAAGCGATCGCACCGGACTATCACCAAACAACTGCCGTCTAAACAAGTCTGTCAGTAATGGCTTAATTTCATCAATAAAATTAAGTTCTGGGTTGAATCCCCGCGCTACACCCTCTAAATTCGCTAGAGTTTTCGCATATAAACCCATATTGCTCGGCAAACGGATTTTATTGTTGCGGGCAACTTGCAGAACTTCATAAATTATTTTACTGAAGTTGATTTCTGACAAGTTCATGTTGTGATATTTCCGCAACATGCGATCGTAGTCATTTTCCAGACGCGCTAAAATCACTGGTTGACGTGAATCCGCTAGCTGCAAAGTTAACTGAGCGCACCTTTGAGCATCTAAATCAACGATCGCCAACAACATTTCTGTTAATATTTGCTGAGTGCGGGGATCGAGTCTTCCCACCATCCCACAGTCTAAAAGGGCAACCCGACCATCTCGCAAATAAAATAAATTTCCTGGATGCGGATCGGCGTGAAAAAATCCATCTATATATAGTTGTTGAAAGAAAACGCGAAATAACAAAGTTGTAATTGCTTGGCGTTCTGCGGCAAGTTCTTCAGCATTTTCCAGTTTGTTAAATTTCGATGACAGAAGCGGTACTCCGTCGAGCCACTCCATCACCATCAATTTTTCTGTAGTTAAATCCCAGTAAATTTTTGCAACTACTATTTTAGTGGGATCGTACCAACGACTCTGGGATAAATTGCGCCGTAGCTGGTCGGTGTAACCGGCTTCGCGTGTAAAATCTAACTCGGCTTCTAAAGCTTTGGTAAATTCTTCGGCGATCGCTTTAATTTCATAGTTTTGCCCAAATTCAGTTCGAGCAACTAAATCGGCAATTCCTTGAATTAAAGCGATATCTTGAGCAACCGTTAAATCTATTCCCGGACGTTGCACTTTTAGCGCTACTTCTCGACCATCTGCTAGTGTTGCTCGATGGGTTTGAGCAATTGATCCTGCTGCCACCGGTACAGGATTAATGATGGCGAAAGTTTCTTCTAAAGGACGTTTCAATTGCTTGCGAATCAGTACTTCAATATCTGCCCAAGGAACTGCTGGGACTTCATCTTGTAGGGTTGATAATTCATCAATATAGGCTCCGCTAAGTAAGTCTGGACGGGTAGAAAGTAGCTGACCTAGTTTGACATAAACTGGTCCCAAATCCACCAGGATGTTTTTCAATACTGCCGGTGGGGGTAGCTGGGGATCGTCGGCTTTCGCACCGGTGAGTACCCTTCGCATGTAGTCCCAGCCGTTGCGGAATAGGACTTCGATGATATCTCTTTGACGAGGAACTGTTTGAGTGAGGAACATGATTTTAACGAACCGCGAAGACACGAAGGACGCGAAGAAAGAATAAAGTAGAAGTTAAAGAGGTAAGTAGCAGGGGATAATAATGCACCTGAAGTTATTGCTACCCGAGTAAGCTTTGTACATATGATTTTAGAGTTTTTGTCTAAGTTTGATTGATGAGCATTCTTTTGACTTAATCTGAGCAGGAATCCCCACCGTGTAATAGACGATGGGGATGAAAAAATCCTTTGTGAGGATAAGTATAATTTTTGTTAGCAATAATTGAGTTTATTGCTATTGTTTGGGCTAGAGGTTCAAGGCTATAGACTTGCATAACTGTTAGAAAAAATAACAGATATTCAAGTTATAATGGAGATGCTAGCTTTTGCGCCTCTGCCAAGGGTTTTAACTTTTACAAGAGTTCGGTAAATCGGGAATCGCTCTGTAAGGTTTTGAGGATTTGCTTGATTTCTTGGGTACGGTCTTTTTTGACAATGAGGGTGACATTGCGATCGCGCACAATCACTACATCCTCTAAACCGATAGTCACAATTACATCTTCTGGATCGGTAGCGTAAATAACTGCACCTTGGGTATCTAGCCCTACATGGGTAGCTAGTTCCACATTGGGATTCTCTTCTTTTTTAAGTAAACGTTCGATCGCATTCCAATCACCTAAATCATCCCAACCAAATTCAACCGGCAATACATAGGCTATACTTGTTTTTTCCATTAGGGCATAGTCTATACTCTTTTTAGGCAACTGCGGATAAACATCTTCCTCACCCTGTTGTTCTAGCGGCTGAATAATTTCCGGAGCGTGGGTATGCAGTTCTTTGAGAACAACTCCTGCTCGAAAAATAAACATACCGCTATTCCAGCTAAAGCGTTTCGTAGCAAGAAACTTTTCTGCCGTTTCTCGGTCTGGTTTTTCAGTAAAGCGATTAACGTGAAAGAAAGGCAACTCATCAAAGCTACCAATCTTTTCGCCTTCTTCAATGTAGCCGTAGCCAGTTGATGGAAAAGTAGGCTTGATCCCCAGTGTGACGATCGCTTCTGAACTTGCCGCAAGTTGAGTTGCAGCACTTAAAGTAGCTGCAAACGCTTCTAGGTCAGCAATCCAGTGGTCAGCGGGGAAAAAGCCGATAATCGCCTCTTCTCCGTAACGCTTTTTAATTGACAAACTTGCCCAAGCGACAGCTGCGGCAGTGTCCCTTCCCTGTGACTCGACAAGTAAATTTTCAGATGGCAGTAATGGTAGTTGTTCGACGACTCCTTGAGCTAACTGACTAGAAGTTATTACCCATAAATTCTGCCAACCGTCGGCAATTTGTAACAGGCGATCGGCAGTTGCCTGTAGGAGACTTCTAGAGCTACCATCGAGACTTAAAAATTGCTTTGGTCGCAAAACGCGACTCAAAGGCCAAAAACGTTCACCTTTACCACCTGCAAGAATTACGGGGAAAAATGGAGTATTCATTATGTCATACAAATCTAAGCAACGAACATTACAAGTGTACTGTGACGATTTCCACTGGCAAGTTTTGTAGCTTGGATTAACATACGTTTAGGGAGTGGTTGAGTGGGGAGATAATCGTGATAAAACAAGTACAATTTTCAGAAAATCAAGTAACGCCGCATCAAGTAGAACTGCCGGAAAATCAGGTAGAACTGCCAGAAAATCAGCTTAGACCTGATGTACAGGATGAAATCGAGCTAAAACAGCCTTTATCGAACCGTAGCGTTGTCGAATCGGTAAGTTCCATTCCCAACGAGCTTTACGATCGCTTGGGTTTAAGTATGCCTCGCTGGTTGTTGTGGATACTCACAGCAGTTTTAGGCATCGTCTTATCTGGTTTGCTCGTTTCCACATTGGCGCTGTGGACTCCACTATGGAGCGATTTGGATCGAACCGATGAAGAACTTCTCGCCGGTAAAGATCCGCAAAAAATGCCAATGCCGGGAGAGTTGGCAGACAGACTCTCTCAATATCAGCTTTCACGCCCGATGAATATTTTAATCATGGGCATTGAACCAACTCAAGGCACTGTTGATGGTTCACCAGAAAGCTTTGCAGGCAAAAGCGATACGATGCTGCTGGTACGCTTAAACCCCAGCGACAAATCGATTCGGGTACTTTCAATTCCCAGAGATACGATGATCTCAATTCCGGAAAAGGGATTGACCAAAGTATCCGATGCTAACGCTCAAGGTGGTCCAGTCTTGGCAGCACGGGTAGTCAGTCGTACCTTGAATAATGCGCCTATCGATCGCTATATTCGCATCTCCACCAGCGGCTTACGCCAGTTGGTAGATCAATTGGGTGGTGTCGAGGTCTACGTGCCTAGTTCGATGGAATACCAAGACTCCTCTGGACAAACATCTTTAGTTAGAGGCTGGCAAACCCTCAACGGCGAACAAGCAGAGGAATTTGCCCGATACCGCGATCCAGGGATGGGAGATTTGCCGAGAGTGCAGCGTCAGCAAGCATTGTTATCAGGATTAGTCAATCGTCTGAATAACCCCACTGTTGTACCCAGGTTGCCGCAATTAACCCGGATGATGCGGAAATATTTTGATACCAACCTGAAGATGGAAGAAATGATGGCGCTGGTCAACTTCTCTGTCAATGTGGAGCGAGATAATTTCCAAATGACGATGTTGCCAGGTATTTTCAGCCGTTTAAGCCAAGATCCAGATAGCTATTGGCTGGATATGACCGGACAACAAAGGTTATTGAATGATTACGTTGGCGTGAATCTGACTGGTGTTAAGCCAGATGTCCGACCAGTCCAGAACCTCAAAATTACTATTCAAAATGCTTCCAATCAACCTCAGCTAACTGAAAAAGTTATCAAATATCTCAAACAAAAGGGCTTTACAAAAATTAACACAACAGCTGATTGGCCCGATACCCAACGCCAAACTCAGATTGTTGTCCAAAAAGGAAACCACCAAGCAGGAGTTGACCTACAAAATATTTTAGGCTTAGGTAATATCGAAGTCTCCTCTACCGGCGACCTCGAATCTGACCTAACAATTCGTATTGGTAAGGATTGGAAGTAGTCAAGCGCTACGCACGGGGAGTGGTGACGAGCCACCAGCGCCGTGGACGGGTCTCCCGGCTTGAGGCGACTGGCGTTGGGGAGTAGTGAGTGGGGTTTCTTACTCCCTACTCCCTACTCCCTATTCCCCACTCCCTTTTTTAGTAAATTTATGAAAAAGATTTTGCTTCGCTTTTTGAGTTTGATTGTAACTTTGCTACTGGCTGCTTTGTGGATAATACTTAATCCGCATCCGGCTTTTGCTCAAGTAAATACAATCAACTACAGCAATATGAGTTTAGAAAACCGTGATTTTTCTAACCTTGATTTGACTGGTGTAACTTTTGTGGCAGCGGAAATGCGCGGGGCAAATTTCCAAGGGAGCAATTTAACTAATGCAATTCTCACCAAGGGAGTTTTACTAAGAGCGAATTTAGAAGGTGCAAATCTTTCAGATGCTTTAGTTGACCGCGTAACTATGGATGGGGCAAATCTGAAAAATGCGATTTTTACACAAGCGACCTTGACAAGTAGCCGCTTTTATGATGCGGATATAACGGGTGCTGATTTTACCGATGCTTTGATTGACCGCTATCAAGTGTCATTATTGTGCGATCGCGCATCGGGCGTCAATCCAGTTACAGGTGTTTCCACGCGAGAAAGTTTGGGGTGTCGGTAGAGACTGGGGAACGGGGCAGGGGGCAGGGGGAGCAGGGGGAGCTTTCTTGAGCAGGGAGAGCAAGGAAAGTTAAAATTGCCAATGCCCAATGCCCCATGCCCAATGCCCTGTCTTCATTTTCAAAATTTGCCTGACAGACTATCGAATTTGGGGTTAAATATTCAAGAGATACCGCTATCGCTTGAATTGTCAATAATAATTCGTGGCACAACAAAAAACTTCTCGTTCTCTGGTTGGAATAGCTGGCATTGTCGCAGCTGCAACGTTAATTAGTAAAGTCTTTGGTTTAGTACGTCAGCAAGCGATCGCTGCGGCTTTTGGTTTGGGACCGGCTGCTGATGCTTTTAACTACGCTTATACGATTCCTGGGTTTCTGTTGATATTGTTAGGGGGGATTAACGGACCATTTTATAGTGCGGTTGTCAGCGTTTTATCCAAGCGCAGGAAAGAAGAAGCGGCGCCTTTAGTGGAAACGATTACGACGCTGATCGGTGGTATGCTGCTATTGGTGGCGATTTTTGTGGTGATTTTTGCCCCGCAGATGATTGATGCGTTTGCACCTGGTTTGAGACTGGGACACAAAGATTTAGTGAGAGCGATCGCTATCTTACAACTCCAGATAATGGCACCAATCGCAGTCTTAGCCGGACTAATTGGTATTGGCTTTGGAGTTCTTAACGCTGGAAATCAATTCTGGCTGCCTTCTATCAGTCCTTTATTTTCCAGCATTACAGTTATTGTTGGTCTGGGTGTTCTTTATCTAGAACTAGGCGAAAAAATTAGCAGTCTTGAATATGCTAAGTTAGGCGGAATTGTTTTGGCAGGAGGAGTTTTAGCCGGAGCAGTTTTGCAATGGTTGGTGCAGGTAATCGTGCAAGCAAAGTCTGGTTTAGGTACATTGCGGTTGCGATTTGATTTTAATCAGCCTGGGGTAAGAGATGTTCTGAAAATCATGGGACCTGCTACCTTTTCCTCTGGGATGCTGCAAATCAACCTCTACACAGATTTGTTTTTCGCATCTTTGATTCCCACTATCGGGGTTGCTGCTGCTTTAAATAATGCATCTTTACTGGTGCAAACTCCTTTAGGAATCATTTCTAACATGATTTTGGTTCCTTTATTACCGATGTTTGCCCGACTTGCCGATCCGAATAATTGGGATGAGTTAAAATCACGCATTCGGCAAGGTTTACTGCTTTCAGCTTTCACCATGCTGCCTTTGGGTGCATTGATGATAACGCTTTCTGTGCCAATTGTCCGCATAGTATACGAACACGGTGCTTTTGAGGAAAGAGACTCAGCGCTGGTGTCTTCGCTGCTAATTGCCAACGGATTTGGCATGTTTGTTTATTTGGGACGTGATGTTTTGGTGCGGGTGTTTTATGCCTTAGGCGATGGCGATACACCTTTTCGCGTCAGTATGATTAATATCTTCTTTAACGCTGTATTTGATTACCTTTTAATTAAACCTTTTGGCGCTTCCGGCTTGGTATTGGCAACTGTGACTGTAAATTGCAGTTCAGTATTAATGCTGTTATTTTTACTTCATCGTAGGTTAAATGGTTTACCTTGGCGCGAGTGGAGTTTACCGTTTTTAGGTTTAATTGCTGCTAGCATCGCAGGTGGGATAGCCAGCTTTGCGACTCTGGAACTTTCTCAGCACTATTTAGGTAAAGAAGGTTTGCTGATTCTGCTGCTTGAGTTATCTATATCTGGTGTAGTGGGGATTGCCATTTTTGGTGTCATTGCCTCATGGATCAGATTACCAGAGGTGAATGTTTTTGTCTCTCGTCTGGGTCAGCGGTTTTTGAAGAGGTAGTAGAGACGCGATTAATCGCGTCTGTACAAAAGGAGTTAGTAGGGTGCGTTACGGCTTCGCCTAACGCACCCTACAAAAGTTTCATGGTCGTGAAAATGTTAAGAATTATTAGGGAGTGCGATCGCTTTAAACTCGATGGCATCATGGCTGCAAAAAAGCCGCACTTCATTACTTTGGTCTAGGGATAACGCACGCAACCGTTGTTGATTATAAAGTCGAGTTTTGCGGTCTACCTCCATCAACCATTGATAGGCACGCAGACCTGGTGTGCAACGCGGTTTGGTGGTTCCCATTTCCTCCCGATAAAAGTAGGCATCGCCGGCATGTAACAACCAACCTTCTGATGTCTGGATGGCGATGCCAGCATGACCCCGCGTGTGACCTGCAAGCGGGATGAGGAGAATTTCTGGTGGCAGTCCGTCGAGGTCGCGCACTGCCTCGAAGCCGAACCAAGGTTCACCAGAGGGCGAATAGTACTTCCAGTATTTTACTTCATCCCATTGACCTGGACGATAGCGTTCAGCTGCGATGAAGCCGCGCCTACTTTTTGCTGCTTCTATCTCAGTCTGCATTACATGCACGGTTGCGTCGGGAAAATCCTCTAAGCCCCCTGCATGATCGAAATCAAGGTGAGTAAGCACGATATGCCGCACATCGCGTGGGTTCAAGCCAAGCTGCTTGATTTGAGCGATCGCCGTGTATTTTTCTTCAAACTGTATGCGATTCAAATTCATGAAGAACGGGCTGAGTCTTGATAATGGCGCTTTGATATCGCGATCGCCAAAGCCCGTATCGATGAGAACCAGTCCCTGATTTGTCTCAACCAGCAGGCAGTGGCAGACGAGACTGGCTGTTAGCCCGCGACTAAAACCGTCGAAGAGTGCCCCGCCAATCGGACACATGCAACCGCAATTAAGATGATGAATACGCATAAATGATTCCCCATCGCATCAATCTCTCTTAAAGACGAAAAAGTATGGACAATCAACATACTTAGGGCTGAAAAAATTGGCGTTGCACCAATCAACATACAGCAGATTGCAACGGGCGTGAGATACAGATTATTGTAAGGGCACAACAATGTTGTGCCCCTACCTGTGTACCTCATTTACCTGAAAAACGCTGTATGAAAAGCTCACGCAAAGACGAGGCAGTGGTTCACCAACAACCAACAACCAACAACTAACAACCAACAACTAATAACTAACAATCAACAACCGACACCTTCGTGTTCACCCAGTCGGGTGAAACATTTTAACCCACTCAGGTTATCCAAAAGTGCGAGGTTACATTTTGTAAAAAAAGAGATTCTAGTAATAGAGAAGATTGATTGAACTTAATTTCTAGTCAGGAAGAATCTATGAAACTCGCAAAATTCGCAACCTCTGCACTCGCTGTTGCTTCTGTTATCTTTAGTGCTGGAATTGCTAGCGCTCAAACACCTCAAACCGCTGAAACACTTGGTCTAAAGGGTAGCTACATCGGTGCTGGTGTTTCTGCTGGTGTCACCAATGGTGGAAGACAAAATGATGCCGCTTTGTTAGGTGGAAATATTCAAGGACGCGCTGCTATTCCTAATGCACCTGTTTCAGTTCGGGGCGCTGTTTTGTTCGGTGGTGATGCTACCGCAGCTATGCCTTTATTAACTTACGATGCACCTATTGCTAAAAATACTAACGTTTACGTTGGTGGTGGTTACTCGTTTGTCACCGATGAAGGTAAAGCCACTCAATTAGGAAACAAGAATACACCTGTAGTAACCCTTGGTGCTGAATCAGAAATTGCGAAAAACACCGTTTTGTATGGTGATGCAAAATGGGGTATTGACGCTTACAAAGACAGCGATGCTGGTGCTTTAAGCTTGCAAACTGGTGTTGGTTTCCGCTTCTAATTTTTATGACTGATACTAAAATGCAGTCATTTCACTTGGCGGAAATAGTTATTAAAGGACGCGGAACACGGATAAACTTATCCGCCTCACCGCGTCCTTTATAATGTGCGTAGTAGATGATATTGTCTAAAAACTATAATTAAATGTATATGAGATAGCTAGTGGTGCTTTATAACAAAGTTTAACGCACCATTCATAAAGTGAGAATTAAAGCGCCATCTCGACCAGTACCAAGTTGAATCAATTTGTCTTTAATAGAATAGTCATAAGTAAACACCTTTAATACTTTAATAGATGCTTTGGCTTTTAATTGAGTAATAAAGTCAACATTTTGATTAATAAGTTGCTCAAAAAATTGGAAATGATAAAAGCCTCTGTCCAATAAAATTAGGGTTTTAGTAGGAAGTAAATTCAGAAGCACTGTCTCAAAATTAGTATCGCTTGTGCATGGGTTTGTATGAAACCAAATTTCGATGGGTAGACCAGTCACCAGACGAAGAGACTTTGCACGTCCGCTCCAACCAAGTTGTTCTGCCGCGTTATCCGACCTCAACAGTTTAGCTGTCTTTGCGGGCAACATGAACAGCAGAAAGAAACGAGAGTTGTACGCTATCTCCAAATTTTTCTAGCTTCTCTCGCAATCCTGCAAATAGTAACTCTTTCGCTTGTGGCTCTAGTCTCCGCAAGGTACTCAAAAGCTTGAGGTAGTCATCAATGCTATAGGTGACTTCACACGCAGTTTGCTCGACAACCAACTGTTTAAAACAATTGGAGTCTAAAATCTCTTGTCCAAACCCCCTCAAAATCTCCGCTTGAATCTGGGCACCTTCATATCGAACAAGGGAGGGCGTATAAGCTTGATACACTTCCTCGATCGCTTGGTAAACTTCGTATTTCGGTTCTGGGGTCAGATTCCATAGCAGGATAAGAAAACCGTTATCGCACATTGCTGCTGCTGCCTTGGTATATCTAATCTCTGGCGGTATCCAGTGAAAAGCATTGGCTCCTAGAACGGCATTGAACTGTTTTGCTTCTAGTTCCCACTCCTCAAATGATGTATTGCAAATTGTAACTTTTGGATATCGATCGCAGTTGTGTTGTGCCAAATGACAAAAATCCTGGTTTGGCTCAAGACACGTCATTGAAAAACCAAATTGAGCAAAAGCCACCGTCGCATTTCCTGGACCACAACCAACCTCAAGAATCGATGCATCTGAGTCAAGTTGGGCTAAAGAGACAGACCGATCAATTAGTTCCTTTGGATAGTGCGGTCTTGCGTTGTAATAAACATCAGCAACGGGAGAATACCAAGTCCTTCGCTGTTCCAAATCCATAGAAGCTCTAGCATTTATTTCTTGTCTAAAGTCTTGCATAAGCTAGTTTTGTCAGCGATGAAGTCCAATTTAATTTTAGAACCAGGAAGGAATCTATCAAAGTTTTTATTAAGGTTATTTTGTGTATTTTAACTGATTGACAAAAGGCACTTTATCTTAACCTTTCACGAATGCTCTACGACGGTTGCGATGTTTTTATTAGTGTTAATTTTTTGACATAATATTATATATTCAGCTAATTAGATGAAGCTAAATTGCCTTCTTCAAAAGCAACTTTAGAGAATTCTGGTTCGACTGCTGTTAGATGCTTTTCCAAAATTGCTAAATTGCGGATATTAGATTTATAAACAGCATCAAATAAGTCACCTATTAAAGGCACTGTACCCACAACAGCTTCCAAACCAACGTTGAAAATCATTTGCCTTAAATCTTGATTTGGAATACCGACGCGGGTTGCTAAATATATTATATAAGCCGAAAATGCTGTACTGACTAAATCACCAGCACCAGGAACAAGACCAAGAATTGGGTCTAACCCAAAACGAAAGCGCGTCCCAGGAATACCGATAGATGTATCCATCAGACGGCTGAGTTTACGAATGCGATTGAGAGTAGCTAGGCGTTCAGTAGTGTCCATAATTTACAATATTTGCACTTTTGTTTGATTTTTGTCTTATACCGTAAGAAAGAGTTTGGTAGAGACGTTCCGCCGGAACGTCTGTACAATAGTTAGGAGTTGTAAATGAGCAATATCTTGATAGTGATTAGTGCGTAGGAGCATTTTTTGACAACTAACAATTAACAGAGTATAGCTTAATAACTTTTTAACTTAATGGTAGATTTTATAATTTTCCGGGGCTAATTCTCAAAACAAGGATAGAATAACTAAAAATTAAGAGGGAAAGAGAACTTGTGGTGATGACACCCGACATTCCCAAATTACCCCTACCATCTCCACTTTTGGGGTCTGAAGTTGGTACTTTTACTGAGTATACAGTAACTCAACGAATGCCTGCGATCGCACGCCGAGTCATCACTGAAAATAATTACCCAGAAAACATTAATGATTGCCTAAAACAACTAGCCAGTGAGTTACCCTCAGAATCTTTGTCACCTCTTTTACATGACACTGGTGTTGATTTTTCAGATTGGATGAAATATCTACAACCATTCAAAGGTCAGCGTTGGATTGATGTTCCCTGGTTCTTAGCAGAAACTTATTTTTATCGTCTAATTCTGGAAATTACTAATTACTTTCGCAAAAGTCAATTCCAAGGTGTCGATCCATTTCAATTAGAGAAAAATAAAGATTTAGAAACATCTCTTGACTCGACAAGAGCTTTATGCATTCAACTTAATCAATGGTTGGCTGATGCACAAAAAGAGGAATTAAATCAAACAGCTTTGATTGCTTTGTTATATTTTGCGCTGTGGGGAAATCGTGTAGACTTAAGTTTGTGGTCAGCATTGGAAAGCGAACGCAGTCATTTTGATATTCAAAGCCAACAATCTCACATTTTAGTCGATGATGCTGCCAAAGTGACGGAATTGTTAGCCAGTAAGGGTAAACGCATTGACTTTGTGATAGATAATGCTGGTTTTGAACTGGTTTGCGACTTATGTTTGCTAGATTTTCTTCTAGGTAGTGGTGTAGCAAGTCAAGTAAAGCTGCATTTAAAGCCTCACCCGACTTTTGTCTCTGATGCCATGATTAAAGATGTGCTGCATACAATCGAGTTTTTAGCAGCTGACAATCATGAAGATGTTACATCATTTGCCAAGCGGTTGCAAGAAAATATTGCCTCAAATCGCTTAGTTTTATCTGAAGATTACTTTTGGACATCACCTTTAGCTTTTTGGGAAATACCCGACACACTCAAAAGTGATTTATCAGCCGCGAATTTGATCGTAATTAAAGGTGATGCGAATTATCGGCGATTGTTGGGCGATCGCCATTGGGATTTTACCACAAACTTCGCAGATATCGTATCTTACTTCAGCGTCCCCATCGTTGCTTTACGCACTCTCAAGTCGGAAGTCGTCGCTGGGTTAAAACCAGAAGTTATTCAGCAAGTAGCAAAATCTGACTCTGATTGGCTCACTAATGGACAATGGGGTGTGATTCAATTGGTAGACTAGACTTACCTGAGGTGAAATAATAATCTTTGGTGAGAAAAAGCGATGACTATTGAACCTGTCAGCCTTGTTTTACCAGACCATACGCAGCTACCAGAATCAGACGGGACTTTTGTGTTCGCAAAGCGTGCCGGAGGCAAAAATTTTCAGGAGCATCCCCAGAGTATCCTGCTGACAGACTCAATTCAACCGCGTTTGCAACAAATTCACGCAGATGGGCAATACTGCATTGGGCAAGATTGCGGTATATACTGGCGGATGACTACTCCTCCAGAACGAGGCGCCGAAGCACCAGATTGGTTTTATGTTGCGAATGTCCCCCCAACTCTTAACGGTGAATTGCGACGTTCTTATGTATTATGGCAGGAACTGATCGCACCGTTGATTGTTTTGGAATTTGTCTCTGGTAACGGAGAACAAGAGTGAGATAATACAGCTTTTGAAGGCAAATTTTGGATTTACGAACAAGTTATTCGTCCTGCTTTCTACGGTATTTATGAAGTGAAAAAGGCAGCAGTAGAAGTTTATCAAATGGTTGCGGGTAACTACCAGTTGATGGCTGCTAATGAAAGAGGACATTATGCGATCGCTCCTTTGAAAGTAGAATTACTCACATCTTGCGCCTACACCCTAGAAGGGTGAGGCTATACAAACAAAGCCTGCCTACGCAGGCTATAAATCCTTGTTTATTCGTGCGCTCAGTCTAGAAAAAATGTTTTTATTATAACTACCTCAAGCAGTATTAACACGTTGGTGCAAGATATGAAATTAGGTATATGGCTTGGTGAGTATCTCAATGCCAATTTACCCTGGTTGCGTTGGTGGGATGACCAAGGAAATCTTTTGCTGACTGGTGATGAACGCGCTGAACAAGAACATCAACGCGCTGAATAAGCTGAAGCCGAAAATGCACGTTTACGCGAACAATTACGCGCTTTAGGTGTAAATCCTGATTCCTTGTAATGAAATAGTTACTAAAGAGCCAGTCCACCAATATATGTTGACAAAAACGCTCCTGTGATGTAAATGTTGAACTTTAAGCCTGCCCAGCCGACAATACTTGGGCTGCGGTCAAATCCAGCATTGGAAAAGTTGCTGACTTAATAACCTCTGTTCCTTCAAACACAGTTTCTTCATACAGTCCCTCTACCAGAGTCAGCAGGGTAATTCTAGCTCTATCGGCATCAACAATCCAGTATTCAGGGATACCCCGTGCTGCGTACTCAGAACGCTTATAGCGGTAGTCTCTATCCTCATTTACCTTTCCTGGCGAGACAACCTCAACCACCATTGCTGGGGAAGGCATATCTGGAACGATGGTAGCCCGTCCTCCTGCGATCGCTTCTAATAACTCCTGCGTCAAGATCATCAAGTCAGGCAGTCGCACACGAGTCCGGTTGCCTATGACCACGAGTTCTGTATCTTTATGGCGGATGAGTTGAATCGGGACAAACTTGAGAAACTGTGACAGTAAATAGAGAGAAATTAAGTTATTTCTATCACTTTCCGGTGGCATTTCAACCAACTCTCCATCCACAAGTTCGTACCGAGCATCTGTGCCATCATCATAGGCAAGATACTCGTTCAGAGTGAGTTTCTTGAATGCTGTGGTCATAAGCTTTTTGACCTAATCATCACTCTAAACCTATATTTTACCTTTATTCTGCGATGTTGATATTTTAATAGCTTAATTGGGAACAATAAATCGTCGTCTCTACAAAAGGCATGATTTGCTGGACACGCTCTTAAATGTAGCTTTGATTACCTTTATCAGAAATTCATCTGTGCAAGCCAAACAGCAACAAATGTGACAAACTTGATACAACGAAATTTGTTAAGAATAGTAACAACAGTTTGAAAAAGGAAAGATTTCTTATGATATCACTTGACAATCAGCCACCCCATCAGGTAGTAATCGTTGGTGGTGGTTTTGGTGGACTTTATGCCGCGAAAGCCTTAGCCAAAGCTTCAGTAAACGTTACACTGATTGATAAACGGAACTTTCATCTATTTCAACCGCTGTTGTATCAAGTTGCGACAGGTGCGTTATCTCCGGCTGATATTTCTTCGCCATTGCGATCGGTGTTGAGTAAAAGCAAAAATACCAAAGTACTGTTAGGTGAAGTGAATGATATCGATCCAGAAGCGCAAAAAGTGATTTTGGGTGATGAAGTAGTACCTTACGATACGTTAATTGTCGCTACAGGTGCAAAACATTCTTACTTTGGTAAAGACGACTGGGAAGAATTCGCACCCGGTTTGAAAACTGTGGAAGATGCGTTGTTAATGCGTCGTCGCATCTTTACGGCATTTGAAGCTGCTGAAAAGGAAATTGATCCAGAAGTGCGGCGTGCTTGGTTAACATTTGTAATAGTTGGTGGTGGTCCAACCGGTGTAGAATTAGCGGGGGCGATCGCCGAATTAGCATACCACACCCTGAAAGAAGATTTTCGCAACATTGACACCAGAGAAGCGCAAGTTTTGCTTCTCGAAGGTATGGATCGTATTCTCCCACCCTTCGCACCGGAATTGTCAGTTGAAGCGGAAGCATCTTTAACGCGGATGGGTGTCACCGTACAGACAAAAGCATTGGTAACGAATATAGAAGATGATGTCGTTACTATCAAACAAAACGATGGAGTTAGAGAGATTGCCGCAAAAACAGTATTATGGGCAGCAGGTGTCAAAGCGTCGGCAATGGGAAAAGTTTTGACAGAACGCACTTTTGCGGAATGCGATCGCGCTGGACGAGTTATTGTTGAACCCGACTTAAGTATCAAAGGATATTCTAATATTTTTGTAGTTGGTGATTTAGCGAATTTTTCCTATCAAAATGGTAAACCTTTACCCGGTGTCGCACCCGTAGCCAAACAACAAGGAGAATACGTAGCTTCGCTGATTCAACAAAAACTTCAAGGTAAAACTTTATCACCGTTTCACTACATCGATCGCGGTAGTTTAGCGATGATTGGGCAAAATTTAGCCGTTGTGGATTTAGGTTTTATTAAACTTACAGGTTTCTTAGCTTGGCTATTTTGGCTATTAATTCACATCTACTTCTTAATTGAGTTTGACAACAAATTAGTAGTGATGATTCAGTGGGGCTGGAACTATTTTACTCGCAATCGCGGCGCAAGATTGATTACAGGTAAAGAAATGCTTCAGGAAATAGAAGTTGAAGACAATAACGGTTATTACAAATCACTGAAAAAGAAACAGGCAGTTAACGTTTAGAGAACAATAAAGTTTTTTGTCAGAATCCCGGTTTCTTCAAGAAACCGGGATTCTCTTTTCTTGAAGCCGGGATTCTCTTTGCTATATTTTAGACCAGATATGCCCAATGCTGTCTTTTAAGATATTACTTATTTATTTGGTGAAAACCAGTACATTAGATTTAGGGATTCAAAAATAAACTAATGAAAGCAAACGCCTCTAGTTTTGCATCTATCGTGGGGGAAGATAATGTCTGCATATGGGAAGATATCGAACTTAGTCGCCAAGAGCGTATTCTACAGGCGATAATGCCAGGAAGCGTTCCTAGTTGCATTGTTTATCCCCACACTACCGAAGAATTAGCACAAGCGATCGCCCACGCTCACCAAAATAACTGGCGCGTTTTAAGTTGCGGTAATTGTAGTAAAATCAGTTGGGGCGGTTTAGCAACTTGCGTTGATGTCGTCATCAGTACCGAACGCATTAACCAACTAATTGAACATGCAGTTGGGGATTTGACTGTCACCGTAGAAGCGGGAATGAAATTCTCAAAGCTTCAGGCAATTTTAGCAGATCGTCTGCAATTTCTCGCCCTCGATCCTACCACACCAGAGTCAGCAACTATTGGTGGAATTATCGCCACAGCTGATACAAATTCTTTGCGGCAGCGTTACGGCAGTGTGCGCGATCAACTTTTGGGTATTACCTTTGTCCGTGCTGATGGACAAATTGCCAAAGCTGGGGGACGTGTGGTGAAAAATGTTGCCGGTTACGATTTGATGAAGTTGTTTGCTGGCTCTTATAGCACACTTGGGATTATAAGTCAAGCAACTTTTCGAGTTTATCCGTTGCCGGAGATATCGGGGACGGTGGTGCTAACTGGTAGGGCTGAGGCTATATCTCAAGCTGCGGAAACTCTGCGAGGTTCGGCACTGACACCAACTGAGGCTGATTTGCTTTCAAGTCAAGTTGTGTCTAATTTAGGTTTGGGTAAGGGTTTGGGTTTAATTGCTCGCTTTCAAAGTATAGTTGAGAGTGTGAAGGAACAGTCAAACCGACTTTTGGAAGTAGGGGAAAAGTTGGGTTTAGAAGGGACGATTTATTCTGCGGCAGATGAAGCTGATTTATGGCAGAAATTACGAGAGCAAATACATTCTGACGTTACAGGGTCGGTAATTATTTGCAAAATAGGAGTGTTACCTACTGCTGCGGTGGAAGTTTTGACTTCGGTGGAGGTGGGGTTGGTTCATGTTGGTAGTGGTTTAGGGGTGTTGCGGTTTGAGGGTGAAGGTGAGGTTGTCAAGATGCGATCGCTCTGTGAAGGTAATAGTGGTTTCCTCACTATTTTGTCTGCACCGATTGCTGTAAAACAAAAAGTAGATGTGTGGGGATATACGGGTAATGCTTTGCAGTTTATGCGGGGTATTAAGGAACAGTTTGATGGGAAGAATGTTTTAAGTCCTGGTCGTTTTGTGGCGGGGATTTGAGAAGAGAAACGAACCGCGAAGGCGCAAAGGGCGCGAAGAAAGAGGGGAGAAGTATGCAGGTTTCAGATAATACAGATAGTAATTTCAATAATACGGCTAGTTTGAAGAATTTGGCAGGGTTTGATGCGAATCATCCGCCTGAGCCGAAGTTGATTGATAGTTGTGTGCATTGTGGGTTCTGTTTATCAACTTGTCCTAGTTATCGGGTGATTGGTAAGGAGATGGATTCTCCACGAGGAAGAGTCTATTTGATGGATGCAATTAATGAGGGGGAAGTTGCGCTGAATGAGGCGACGGCATCACATTTTGATTCGTGTTTGGGATGTCTTGCTTGTGTGACTACTTGTCCTTCTGGTGTGCAGTATGACAAGTTAATTTCGGCTACTCGTCCGCAAGTTGAAAGGAATTATCCGCGCAGTTTGCCTGATAGGTTATTTCGCCAATTGATATTTTCTCTGTTTCCTTATCCGAACCGATTAAGGTTTTTATTGGTTCCATTGTTGGTTTATCAAAAGTTGGGTTTGAATAAATTTGTGCGTTTTACTGGTTTATTACCGCGCATTTCTCCCCGCTTGGCTGCAATGGAATCAATTTTGCCGGAAGTTACTTTAAAATCTTTTCAAGATAATTTGCCTACTGTTATTAAGGCAAAAGGTGAAAAACGTTATCGTGTTGGTGTGATTTTGGGCTGTGTACAACGGTTGTTTTTCTCGCCGGTGAATGAAGCAACTGTGCGAGTTTTAACGGCGAATGGCTGTGAGGTTGTGATTCCTAAATCTCAAGGTTGTTGTGCTGCGCTTCCGGAACATCAAGGACAAACTGAACAAGCGAAGGCTTTGGCGAGACAGATGATTGATAGTTTTGCTGACACTAATGTGGATGCGGTGATTATCAATGCTGCTGGTTGCGGTCATACTTTAAAAGAATACGGTCATATTTTAGAAGATGACCCAGAATATCGCGAAAAGGCGAAGGAATTTGCTAGTAAGGTAAAGGATGCACAAGAGTTTTTGGCAACAATTGGTTTAACGGCGAAGCTGTCACCAATTGCTGAGAAACCGTTGAATTTGGTTTATCAAGATGCTTGTCATTTATTGCACGGACAAAAGATTAGCGTGCAACCGCGTCAGTTATTGCGGCAAATTCCAGGGGTGAAGTTAAGGGAACCAATAGACGCGGCTTTGTGTTGTGGTAGTGCGGGAGTTTATAATATGCTGCAACCGGATGTTGCTGATGAATTGGGTAGGCAAAAGGTGCAGAATTTGTTGAATACTAATGCTGATTTAATTACTTCTGCTAATCCTGGTTGTACGTTGCAAATTACTAAACATTTAAAGTTGCAGGGTAAGGAGATTTCAGTGATACATCCGATGGAATTGTTGGATTATGCGATTAGGGGTGAGAAGTTGGAGGTTTAATATTAAAAGCCCGCAGGCTAGAAGCCTGGGGCTATACAAACAAAGCCCGCCTACGCGGGCTTCCTTTTTACGAGTTTAGTCAATTTCGATCCAACTATCGGTGCAGAGATTAAAAAAACCCGTCCAGCTTTAATGCAAGCAAAATGATGTTTCTAATCAATACAGTCCGATCGCTGTTGTAGCTGCTATTACCTCTCAATTTGAAGAACCATTTTATCCTACCGAAGTGTTGATTAAAGCGCCAGAAGGCGGTTTGGCGGTTGATTCGGTTGCACTCCTCAATCAGATTCGTTCAATTGACAAACAGACGCTAATTAAACGTTTAGGAAATCTGAAATCAGAAACTATGGAACAAGTAGATAAAGCAATTCAAATCAGTCTTGGTTTAGTGAAGTTTTAAAGCGATCGCTTATTTGAAATCAAACATGACCGCGATCGCCTGTTACAACTACAGTTTTACCCTCATAAAGTGCGATGGGCAAAGCCCCGCCTTGTCCTGTCGGACACGCTAGCCTGCGGCAACGATCCTGGGCGAACGCGAACGGCGATCGCACCACGACGCACTAATTTGAGGAGTTGATTATCGACGTTCAACAGAGGATATCTGCACTCTAATATATTTCGGTTATCTCTGCGTTATGTAAATCTCAATGCAGAGGAAATTATCCTTATGATTTCACGCACCCAAATTTAATGTTCTACCAGAGGTAAAAATAAGATTTATATACTTGTCATAAATCTACCACAAGGTATTTATAACCAAAAGCGATCGCCTCTAAACTTACAAGGCAAAGCTTATTTTTTATACAAATCGTTATGGTAGATGTTTATATTCTCAATCTACTTTTCATTGGTCTACTCTTACTATTGGTGACGCTAGGTTCAGGCTTCATTTCACGCTTACCTCTTTCCTTTGCCCTCATCTATCTAGTGGTAGGTATTTTGGTAGGACCTTATGGCTTAGGGCTGATTAAATTGCGTCAAGAGGGAACATTCAACGCCGAGATACTAGAAAAAATAACCGAATTTGTGGTGATTGTTTCAGTATTCGGTTGCGGCTTAAAAATCGTTCGTCCGCTACGTTTAAAAGCTTGGGATATAACGACGCGATTGATTGTATTTTTGATGCCAATTTCCATTTTTGCGCTAGCTGTAGTAGGCAAATTGTTTTTAGGAATGAATTGGGGAGAGGCAATTTTATTAGGAGCAATTTTAGCACCAACTGACCCAGTTTTAGCATCAGAAGTACAACTGACAGATACAAACGACCAAGATGAGTTGCGCTTTGGTTTAACTTCTGAAGGTGGTTTAAATGATGCTTTGGCTTTTCCCTTTGTTTATTTTGGCATTCATTCGTTAAAAGATGATAATTGGAACAACTGGTTGAAACAATGGGTTGCAGTTGATTTAATTTGGGCGATCGCTGCTGGTATCGTCATGGGAATTATCGTTGCCAAAGCAGTAGTTTGGTTCGATAAAAAAGTTCAAAAACGCCGCCAGGTTGATGAGACGATGGAAGATTTTGTAGCCATCAGCACGATTTTGCTAACTTATTCATTGACAGAAATTGTTAATGGCTATGGATTTTTGGCAGTATTTGTTGCTGGATTAGTTGTAGAGCGAAGTTATAGAAATCCAGATAAACCATTACAAGAATTAAAATTTGTAGAGCGAATTGAAAAGCTATCGGAAGTCTGCACAATTTTAATATTGGGGTCGATATTATTATTTAAGCCGATGCTTGATTATGCTGGTCAATCTTTGTTAGTGATAGTAGTTTTGTTCTTTGTGATTCGACCTGTGGGAGCTTGGATTAGTACAATGGGTAAGCGATCGCCAAAGTCGCGTCACCAGAAAATGGACTCGCGAACTCGCTGGCTATTTGGTTGGTTTGGTATTCGCGGTGTTGGCTCTTTATATTATCTGGCTTATGCATTTAGTAATGGTTTAAAAGGCGAACTTGGTGAACAAATTGCCTGGATTACTTACACAACTATTGTTGTTTCAGTAATTGTACATGGAATTAGTTCAACTCCATTAATGAATTGGTACGAGCGCAGAATTGCCGACCACGAAAATGCAACTCCCCCCGCTACAGTTGATGAATTCGAGTGAAAAAGAGGAGAGGGGGAGAGGGGGATGGGGGGATGGGGAGACAAGGAGACAACGAAGAAAATTCACCTCATCCCCCTTTTCTCCCTTGTCCCCCTGTCCCCTTGTCCCCCTGTCCCCCTGTCCCCCTCGTCCCCTACTTCCCTGTCACCTTTTTAATCACTCTTTAGCTTTTTCACCGAAACTTTCTGGGGGATTTTGTGCTTTTTCAGCTTTTACATTTCTTTCGTAAGCCTTCTGCATCGTATTCAGGCTTTTACCATCTTTTAGTGCTTGTTCGTAAGCTTCTTCTCGCTGTTCTTCGCGAAAACCTGCGGCTTCGTTACGTTCGTAAGCGCGGTCAATCTTTTCTTGTGGCGTTGGTTTATACTCTGGAGGTATCAGCTTCAATTCTTCAAGTGTGGTTGCATAACTAGGCTGCTGAACCACCATGAATAAACCCGACAGACTAATAAAAATCATCAAACCAAAAACTAAAATGCTTGAAAGTAGTGCTTGCTTTAAAGTTAATAAAAATCTTGGCATGGAAAAACCCTCCTAATTTTCTGTTTTCAGCCTTTGTTTTGCGTAAATAAAGACAATTACTTACACCATTTACAAGGGTCACAGGCATCCTAAGTGTTTCATGACAATTCTTCTTCTATCGGAGGATACATTAATTTTTTGCTATAACCAATTGTGATATATCTTAATTCCTCGGCTTTGCACTATATATTCAAATAAATCTGTTGGTAGTGCTTCTTCTACAGGAAAAACGCCTGGTTTATTAAGTTTGCCCTCTAATAATAATTGAGCAATACTACCAGTGCCACAACCCGAAGCCATTGCCGTATTTTGATGCAATAAGTCTGAGCAAAAAATACTTGTCTCACCGTTTTTTTGCCCTGTAACTTCTGCGCGAACTGCTACCCCAATACCAGTAAAGTTATTAGTCACATCCGTCAGAAAATGACTTACATGAGCCAAAAATTCGATAGTTCCACGCTTGTGCATCAACCATTTTGGAAACACATGAGCAGTAATCCAAGTCATGTGATTGTAAAAATCGGGAACTGATCCAAACTTAGTAATTACGGTTTTGATTGATGGGAAAGCGTGGGGTAATGTGAAAGTTTCTGGCATATCAAACCAGTAAACTCCAGTGCGTCCGTAGGGGGGGAGAAAGTTAACAGCTTCCCGTTGGCTATAAGGCTTAACTGTTTGCCATTTGCCGTCTATCCAAGCATCAAAAGGATGTTGCAACCCTAGAAATGTTGTCCGCATGACGGTGACACCAGCACCACCAGAACCAGATACCAAATAACTTAAATGTATCTTTTCGGCTGTATCGAATTGCTCGACACCTTGACGTACCATGCTGTTAGAAATACCGGGAAAAATACCAGTATTAACAATTGCCGTAACACCAGCGGCGGCGGCTTGTTCATGATATTTTAAAGCTTTGCTGGTATATGAACGGTGATCGCTAACATCTACATAGTTAACGCCTTGTTCAATGCAAATTTTCAGAACATTGGCATCGCGGTAATGAAAAGGACCGGCACAGTGGACGACTAAATCGGCAGAGGCGATCGCCTGCTGCAATTTGTCAACCTCCGCCAAGTCTAAAACCAGAAATTTCCATCGCGGATTGCTAATTCCAATCTCAGGCGATCGCCCGGTGATG
The DNA here is from genome assembly GCF_050875635.1 of Tolypothrix sp. VBCCA 56010. Taxonomy (NCBI): domain Bacteria; kingdom Bacillati; phylum Cyanobacteriota; class Cyanophyceae; order Nostocales; family Tolypothrichaceae; genus Tolypothrix; species Tolypothrix sp. VBCCA 56010. Next base: position 20,426 of record NZ_JBPAOH010000009.1, on the reverse strand, counting down.
GTAATTTCCGCCTGCGTGTGCGTGGCTAGATCCTGGGCAACACTACTGCCGATCCGCCCTCTTCCTCCAAGAATCAAAACCCGATTTGTCATTGCTCCAGTATTGGCAACAGTAGCTTTATTACATCAATTTTCCCTTATCTTTGTCATCGATAACAAGTATGGACATCGCCTACTCAAGAAGGAAGATATTTAAATTTCACACCAAGACACAAAAATACTAAATCTTTTTTTGCGTCTTGGCGTGAGATTTCAAAGATTATCCCCGCCCCAAGACAGATGCAACAGTAGACTTGAGAGAATCTCCTGCATCTTTGAGTGTCTGTGACACAGGTTGGCGATCGTGCAAAAACATCCGCGCACAGTTGCGTCCCGGCAACCCAGAAATCGAACCCCCCGGATGAGTTCCCGCGCCAGTCAGATATAAATTATTAATCGGCGTTTTATAATTAGCTATTTCCGGCAGCGGACGGAAGCACAGCATCTGTTCTAAAGTCATGTCGATGTGGTAATAGTTACCCCCGTAAGTCCCCAGACGTTGCGCCAATTCAGCGGGGCTTTCCACATGACGGGCAATGATTGAATGTTTCAAATTGGGCGAATACTGTGCCAGTTTATCCAACACTTTGTCTGCAACTTTGTTTTTCAATTCATCCGTCCAACCGGTACCCTTTAACCCCGTCCCTTCTGCACCGGCGATTTGATAAGGGGCAAAAAACTCAATCCACAGCGTATGTTTGCCTTCAGGTGCCATTGAAGGGTCGAGTCCTGTAGGCATCACCACATACATTGATGGATCTTCATCAGGAATTTTACCCAAAGTAATCTCGCTGTGTGCCTGTTCCACATGGTTCATGGAATCTGCAATCAAAATCGAACCAATGAGGTATTCATCTTTGTGTTGGTGATGTTCAAAGTGCAGCGGTTCAGATAAAGCACAATCAATTTTCAGGATGGTTTCATTGTTGTTGACGATGCGTCGGTCTAATCTTTCTCGCAGATTCGCATCCGCAGTATCCACATCGCTTGGATCGATGTGTTGTAAAAATAACCGCTTGGCATCAAGACTGGAAATTACACCTTTGTTAGCGCGATATTCTTTACCACTAGCAACCCTTACACCAACAGCTTTCCCGTTATCTACTAAAACTTTTTCCACCTTCTGGTCGGTAAGAATAACGCCACCTTTACTAGTGACGCATTTTACCAAAGCTTTCGTGAGTGCGCCCGTACCGCCGCGAGGACGTGCCATACCTGGGTTATGACGCAACGCCATCATCATCGCCCCAAAGGACATGGCTTTTTGCGAGGGAGGGGAACTTAGTTCTGCGGATAGTCGGGCAAGAGGTGCTTTGACAAACTCAGAATCAAAGTATTCGTTAATATTATCTATCGGACTGCCGAGAAGCGTGCGAATTAAATCTAGGGTGGTGTTAGTACCGCCAAGAATTGAAAACAAATCTGGCAAATTTTTCAAACCATAGCTACCAACAATGTCTACAATTGATTTGGGTGCTGCATTAAAAAAGGGTGTCACCGCTTTGACAAATCTTTGCCAAAATTCAGTGTATTCTGCATATTTTTGAGCATCTCTCTCGCTATAACGAGCAATTTCCGCACAAGTCTTTTCTACAGATTTATGTGCTAAGAAATACTTGCCGTCAGGATGCGGACAAAATGCCACCGGATCGCATTCCAAATATTCCAATCCGTACTTGTGCAATTCTAATTCTTGAATTACCGAACCTAGGAAAATAAATAGGTGATTAATCGCGCAGGGGTTAAATTTAAAACCAGGCGCTTCTTCAGGCATAAGCTCTTCAGTTGTCGCACCACCACCGGGAATTGAACGAGATTCCAGTAGCAAAACGCTGTATCCTTCTTGAAGTAGATATGCGGCGCAAACTAAACCGTTATGTCCGGCACCAATAATAATGACATCATACGCTTCCATAATTGCAACTTGGGAATAAAGTATATTCCCCGATATTAGAAAGCGGTTAAGAATTCTTAATCTTTCGTGGGTTATATAATCAAAACTCAGGCATTTGTTTAATTAAACTTTTGTCCGCAATCAATCGCTAGGAGGATGCCAACCGCAGATTACCCAGCGGCTGCGAGCAACAATGATAACTGCGTTATTCATTCGCATTCCGCAAATTGTAGCCCTACCAATAGCAGTTAGACCTTCAACTCTTGTACCATCAGCACTCCAGGCAAAATGCTCAGACCATTTCTGTGTGCGGGGATTGAATAGAAACATAGTTTCTCCTGTCAAAGGGTCTATTGCTTCAGTTGCGTCACCTTTAAATTCATTGCATGAACGACAAGCTAAACAAACGTTCTCAAAAGTTGTTTCGCCACCTTTAGAGACGGGCTGAATATGCTCGTGCGTCATGGTAATCCCGCTATTTGCTTCAGTTGTCAAGCAATAGCAACAACGCCCTTTGTCACTATTTGCAATTTTATTTCGTAAGCTTTCAGGAATATATGTAGACACGATAATTTAAGGAGTTGGCACACTGTATCCCCGCCAGCGGAGTAATACTGCTGCTTGAGCTTTACGCAACATAAAAAGGTCAGCTTCATGCCGCAGTGCCATTAGTTCTAAACGTTCCGCTTCAGTAAGTGTACCGTTAGAATTACCTTCAAGCAGTATATTGTATCGTTCCATGTTGGCTGCTGTTTTGCAACTGTGGACAATTTGCCAGAGGGTATTGTCATCTAGTTTGTCTAATGCCGCAAGGTCAGCTTGAAACTCTTCGGGAACATCATCCCATACCGGGGGGCTACCTACTTGTAAAGCATGGAGAATTATTTCTTCTAGAGGACGCTGAGTAGCACGCGCAGTATTGACTAAGCGTTGATAGAGGATTTCTGGAATTTGAAGTGTAATTTCAGCTAACATATTTAGTTATTACCTTACTCAGCCTCCTATAATTTATCAAGTTTGGACTGCAAAGAGCGGAAGATGCCAGACAACCGCATCACCAAGCCCCGTTGGGGCGGGTGTGGGGTGTGGGGTGTGGGGTGTAGGGAAAGAGCCAGCCCCAACAACCGCTATCGTCACTTATCCCCGCCCTATAAGAGGGCGCTTGCGTTGGTCTATCTTCAGAAGCCCCAGCATGTGCCGTCTCTTCCCCTACACCCCACACCCTACCCCCTACACCCTGTTGTTCACCGCTATTGAATCAGAATTATTGCCTCTTCAACTTTCGTAGAAAGAGCTTTTTGCAGTCCTTGCCCAACTTTCTCAATCAGTTGCTCAAAAGCCTCTTGATTCGCTGTCAGTTGTTCTCGAAAAATCTTCTCTAACTCAGGCTTTATTGAAACGCACATATCGTCAATTTTCCTGTCGCTCAAAAAAGTAGAACGCATCCAACTGGGGACATCAATATTTGTCTTAATTGCCTCTTTGACACTTTTGCGATTTAGCTCCATTCCTGCTGCCATTACTGAAGCTCCATACACTAGTGCAATAGGCAAAGTCAAGTGTCCGGTTAGTATTAGAGTGATGATGCTAGCGAGAGTGCCTCCACCAATTACTACATTGACGATAAACGCCACTGTGTCGGCAAGGATAGCATCTCCAATTCGTAATTCTGGGTTGACAAAAGTTGGATCGATGCTATCTTCAAATCTTAAACTGCTTCTGGGTATCTGATACTTTCGACATATTGGGTCGGTTTCTGCGGCTAAGTCGGGTTGGATTTTATTGTTAAACCAACTGATACATTGATTGTTAATTATTTGCTGAACAGAATCGCTTATTAACCACTGCTCTGCCCGACTCTTCATAGATGTTTCTAAATCGGCTAAAGTCCGTATTTTGTTTTTCTGCCAGTCTTTCAAATTTTGTTTAACTGCCTTTTCAATCAAATCATCTGCTAACGGCTTAGTTAACGATTGAATTAACTCTGGAATATGTTTCTCAATCAGATTTTTGAGTAAGTTTTCGTCAAACAATTTGTTGACTTCTTGTTTGAAAGCAGTGGCACGCAGATCCCATCGTCCTACTCGCGCTAAACCCAGCGCAATACACCGTTCTGGTTCCGGATCGGGTCGAAGAAGCGTTTCTGGTTCGCTAAACATTTCTTGACAAATTTGGTGCGTAAACTTCATGCGAGATGCACCCCCGGTCATCAACACAAGTTTCGGCACGATGTCTTGTTTATCCAGCTTTTCTTTTGCCTCGCTGACAGCTTCTTTGAACGATTGAATCCAACTTTTTTGTTTTAATTGGGGTAAAGGTTGGTTCAATATTTCCTCCATAATCAATTTATTAACTTGGGGAATAAAATAAATTTGTTCGTTAATAGACTCGAAGCCACGCGCAAATGATTCAGAATCGCTGTATAGTTGTTCATTAGAAAAGTAATCTTCCTTAGCTTTGCGACAGGCAAGTTCACAACGAGCTTGATGATGTGGATATTGGGCAAATACTTTTTCAAGTAAGGATGATTGCTCGTGTTTGGCAACAGTGTGGGCAAAAATAGCCTTGTCAATTAAAGATGCTCCCAAAGCGTTACTCCCGAAATCTATCGGGACTTCGTGTAAGCTTTTAACCAGGGTAAAATCTGTAGTCGAAGAACCAATATCGACAATTAGCACTGATGATTTGAGTTTGTCATACTCCAGCTTACCGGCTTCCTTGGCTTGCATGAAAGCAGCCCGCGATTCCGGTACAACATTCAGCTGGGGAATGCCAGCTGATTGAAGTAGCTTTTGGTATTCTTCTCGTTCGCTAACAGACCATCCAGAAGGGCAACCAACGTAAAAATAGTCACTTTCTCCACCTTCAATTTGTTTGCTTTCTTTCAAAAGGTGGTAGTAGGTTGCTAGAAAAGTGGTAATTGTTTCTCGATATTTTGGATCGTTGTTTGGTTTTTCCTTGAAAGAAATTTTCAAGCTTGTAACACCAGCTTGAATTAACGCTTGTTCTCCGACAAGATAACCAAGTTTGGGATGCCAACCAAGAGCCGTAATTTGGTTCTTCTTATTATTAATTTCAAGCATCTCTGGGGGTTCGATGCTCTCCACTATAGCTTTAGCTACAGCTGTTTCACCGTGTCCCAAATCAAAACCGATTGTTTCTAATGTTTTTAAAATAGACATACTCTTATTATTTGTTATTCTCGGTTATTGGGGTGGATGCTGGCTCAATTACCCGTCCGCGTCTCAGCAAGCGATCGCCTTTCAACAACGCAGGAGTTATAGTCACGTAATCTTTGGTGTCAGGGTCGATACTTGGCTCGAAGTCAAAATACTGGCGATCGCTATCGGCATCGTTTGGTCGGTAAATCTGAGCAAAAATTCCCTGCTCCATTAAAACCTGTGGTAGAAGTTTTGTTAGTGCGATCGTCATTTCTGGTTTATTAAGTTTTGATGCGCCCATTAGCCTTTGAATAAAATTCAATAACTCTGGCAGTTCTTCTATGCTGCGATCGTCTTCATTTTTGTTTTCTTCTTTTACTCTAGCGACTGCTAGGTCAATCGTGTTGAGAGCATCGGCAAGGTTATCTAAAAGCACTTTGCTATCAACCCGTAAAATAGGTTGGGGTAATTTTAATATCTCAGTTGAATTATTTTCGTACTTGTCTTTTTCGAGTTGAAGCACAACTTCCAACCCTAGAAGCACAGAGGTTAGCAAGATAGCCATCCATGCAAAAGGGCTAGTTTTAGTCAAGGAAAATAACGAACTTAAGATACCTATATAAATTAGTCCCTTTAGCAGTTTTAGGATTAACCTGTTAGGGGAAAACTTACTAGCTTGGTTAATAATTTGCTTTTGCTCTGTTGGAGCGATTTGAGCAAAGTTAGCCGCAGCAAGAGTGGCAATGGACTGCCGCAGCGTATCCAAAAAAAAGGAAGCCAAACGTACTTGAGCTACATTTAACTCGCTGATGTAAATTCTTTCAAAGTTATCGAGTCGGTTCTGAACCAGCTTAACTACCTGCTCGACGCTGATTATTTTGTCAATATCTGTCTCAAGTTGGTTGCGTTCTTCGCTAAAAAGTTTTAAAAGTGTTTTCATCGCATCAAGACTTTAAAGTTACTAATAAGTAGAATAATTTAAAGCATCCGCACTTAAAATGATTCTGTAATATCAAGTCAGGTTAATCACTTATAGGACTTACGCACGAGTCACGAATAACGTAGACGCGCAAGCGGCTTGCCGAAGGCTACCGCAGAGAACGCAGAGAAGCCAGTGCGTTGCGGAGCCAGTTGCGTGCGGAGGTTCCCTCCGTTGAGCAATCTGGCGTTGGGGTTCCCCCCGTTGTAGCACCTGGCGCGACACGGAGGAATGAGAGGAACGAGAGGTCTAACAGCGTAAGTCCTGATTTATAAAACATTATTGCTTACACAACGAGCGTAGAGCGATCGCATGTTGCAAGCGTTGCGCGGCAATCTCCGAAGTTGATATAATTTATTCCAAGTCGTCAATATTAAAACGATCAACCAAACTTTTAATTTCTACTGCTATTTTGGGTTCTGCATTTTCAGCAGCTATAAGTTGCTCTGCTTGCAGGTCAACATATAAATTTTTTTTGCCTAACTCAAGTTTAAATGGGTCGTGGGTAATCGTACATCTATCCTTGAGTAGGACATTTTTAAAAGTATTGTGGTAGATGTCGCGTGAAGGCATTTAAATTTCTCTTATTGACTTAATTTTATGGCAGGCGATCGCTTCTCCAACTTAAGTATCCTCTGTTACATCAAACACGACTTTTAACTGTACATCGGGCATGGTGCGACGAAGAAACAGAAGATGTCCGTCTGCATTGTTTGTAGTGAGCCAGCGCGGTCTTCTCCCAAAGGGAGAGGCTAGCGCCAAGGGGAGGCAGTGCGTTGGGCGGGTTTCCCGACTTGAAGCACCTGCCGTGGTCTCCCCCATGAGCGACTGGCGAGGAGCGTTCGCGCAGCGTCTCGAAGAGAAGGGTGAGCGGTTTACCGCTCAAACCTTTGTTCATCATTCAGTTTCTCGCGCAGTGTGGCTAATTTTGGTTTTACTGGGTTTTAATTCAAGTCCGATTTGTTTTAACCAATCCTCTACTTACTTTTCGATATAAATACTAGACCACCTAGCACAAGTAAGCCACCAGGAACAAGTAGAGGTGATGGAACTTCTTTTAAGATTAGATAGGCAAAAACGACAGCAAATATAGGTTCCACCAGTAACACTGTGGTAGTAAGAATTGGTGGTAGACGACGTGATGCTATTGCATAACCTAATGTTGGAATAGCAGTACAAATGATTCCTAGTCCGGCAAATGCAACTAAAACTTGCTGGTCTAACACAATTGTTTTAATAGCGTTAGGAACGACGGCTGTTACTGCCCATAAAACTATGCTACCTAAGGCAAGAGTTAGAAGTGTAACTATTTTCTCGTCAGGTGCTTGCCCGCGTTGGTTGAGCAGCCTAAATCTGAAAGCGTAATAAGCCATCAATAATGCAACAAGAAGTGCCAGTCCATTACCTAAGAGACGGTGCAAGGTAGCTGTTTCGGTAGTAGAGAATTCCGGAACCAGGATGAAAGTAATGCCTAGAAGCGCAAACAAAATCCCTAACGATTCATTTTTCTGAATCTTCTCTCGATTCAAAAGCTTATAGACAACTACGAACAACGGCGCAGTACTCATCAGGAGAGTTACTTCTCCTACTGGTGCCATTTGGAAAGCAGTAGTGCCTAGAGTGCAACAACCAACAACAATAACACTCATATGCCAATACTCGGCATACTGTAGCGAACGAATAAAAGTTATACGGTCTTTTTGAAGAAGCCATAACAAGGGCATCATAACAACAAGAGCTACTGTAAACCTTCCTGCAACAATACAATAAGCAGAAATATCAGGTAATAAACGTATAAATATTCCTGCAAGACTCCAGCCACTAGCAGTTAGTAAAGCTGCTGCTACGCCAATACTATCGAATGTGTTTGAGTGCTTTGAGTTGATTTTCATTTGATGGCAGTATTATTGTTGCGATTTTTTTGGATTCTCGTGCAATTTTGGTGATGGGTTTTAAGGCAGAAGGTAGAGAGCATCTATGCTGAAGTAAAAAGCACGAAGAAGTAAAAAAGAAAATTTTAATCAAGGCATATGGCGTTGACTGCATAACTAACGTTTAGATGTCAAGCCTAAGCTTAGTTTATACGGTTATGTGAGGACATCCCTAACTATTTAAGCTAATCGCAGCGTAGACGGCTTTCACCGCTTCAGCCGCTTTTTCTCTATCAATTCTCTCAGTTGAAAATGCAATTTTTCGCCACTTTCCCGATAAACTGGAATTAAAGCTTCTTGCTCAGGTGTCAGTTTGGTAATAATTTCATTCAGGGACATAAGGTGTTATTTTAGTAAACAAAAAGGCAGTAGCCCTGTTTAAAAGTATTCCCATATCAAGATCGAAAGTACCCTTATGCCACAGCGTATCCTGTATACTGCCTAAGTTCAGGTTCTCTAAAACCTAATACAATGTGGTCTTTAGGAATTCCAGCTTTTGTCAAGTCATCGGCTATACCATGTTCAGTTCCGTCGCGCTGAATCCAGATTTTGCCATTAATGATGTCGATATGAACTATACAACCATGAACCCTGCGTTCTCCATCCCATCCCACATTTAGCAGTAAATAACGGTTATTTGTACTATCAAAAACAACTTCGCTTTTAATGTCACCGTATGCATAGGGAATAGCAGCATACTCGGAAAGAATCTTCAGGGTAATTTGCCGATAACTTTCTAGGGTATCCATTTGAGAATAAGCTCTGTGTGAGGGTCAAATACAATTAACTTGACACGACCTTTATTTAATAATAGTTTACCAAGTAGTGAGGGCTAAAGTCTTTAAAACTCTTTGTTTGAGCGCTTCAGCGCTCACTACGAAGTAAGAATAAATTTTATATTTAATTTCGCTTACGTACTTAAATCTTTTTTACCCCACTCAAGTCTGAGAGGATCGTGAGTAATCGTCCATCCATCTTTGAGTAGGGCATTTTTGACAGTGTTGTGGTAAATATCGCGTGAAGGCATTTAAATTTCTCTTATTGACTTAATTTTATGCCATGCGATCGCTTCTCCACCCTAAGCATCCTCTGTTACATCAAACACGACTTTTAACTGTACATCAGGCATGGTGCGACGAAGAAACAGAAGATGTCCATCTGCGTTACTACCTAATACGGAATCTGGCAATGATAACCCATTGATTACTGTCCAATAGACGAGCGATCGCCCAGTTGTTCAAGCGGTTTCTGTAAGACATAATTAGATTTGCTCTCTTTTGTGGGAGTAAAGCCAGTCCAGTGCTTACCAGGCTTCGGGACTGGCTTTTTATTATTTTAGTATTATAGTACTAAAGTATTTTAGTATAAAAATCTGAGATAGTGCTTCTATGCTTTATGGTTTTGTCAGGTAGTAACAATGCTTCTAATGCCACGAGACCAATTCAAAGCTTATGTAGAGCGACAACTACAGCGACGTTTTAAGGCGATCGTTGCCTATCAAGGTAAAGATATAAGTCAAGTGATATCAGAACTGATAGAGGAATGGGTTAAGCAGAACGAACCTCAAATGCTAGAGGAGTTACAACCAAAGCAAGAGCGATCAAAAGACAACCAACCTTGATTAGACCTTTTGCACTCATTCCTAAATTTCCTCTCTTTCTCTGCGCCTCTGCGACAAGTGCGTGAGGCAAAATAATATTTATGCAAGAGGTCTATTCAATAGCCGAAGCAGAAAATAAAATCCCCCCAGCGCCAAAAAAAGCTGAGGGGAAGTAACATACGTAGACAATGGTGCGTTACTTTGTTAACGCACCCTACTTAACTAATTAATCTTAAACGTTGACAGAATCGAGTCTCGCGCATCCTTCAAAGTCTGAGTAATTGGATGCTTATTCTGCAAGAAAACTCGCGCACAATTGCGTCCCGGCATCCCAGAAATTGAACCACCTGGATGAGTTCCCGCACCAGTTAAAAAGAGATTATCAATTGGCGTTTTGTAATTCGCTATTTCTGGCAAGGGACGGAAAAATATCATTTGATCTAGGGTCATATCAATGTGGTAATAATTACCTTTATATGCTCCCAATCTTTCACCTAATTCGGCTGGACTTTCGACGCGACGAGCTATAGTGGCGTTTTTCACATTAGGTGAATACTGCGCCAATTTATCAACTACCCTGTCAGCAACTTTGTTTTTCAATTCATCAGTCCAACCCGTACCTTTTAAACCTGTACCTTCTGCGCCGGCGATTTGATAGGGTGCAAAAAACTCAATCCAGACTGTATGTTTGCCTGGTGGTGCTAATGATGGATCTAACGCGCTTGGCATCACCACATACATAGATGGGTCAGAATCGGGAATCTCTCCCAAAGTACATTTACTATGTGCTTGTTCAACGTGAGTGACGGAATCTGCAATTAAGATAGAACCAATCAAATACTCATCTTTGTGTTCGTGGTGTTCAAAACGTAGCGGTTCATCTAAAGCTAAATCTATCTTTAGGATAGTTTCGTTGTTGTTAACGATGCGGCGTTCTAATCTTTCCCATAAATCTGGATCGACTGCATCAATATCGTTTTTATCGGTCATTTGTAAAAATAACCGTTTGGCATCGATATTAGAAATTACGCCGTGTTTAGCGCGATATTCTTTACCACCAGCAACCCGCACACCAACGGCTTTATTATCGTCAATTATCACTTTGTCAACGTGCTGATCTGTGAGGATAACACCGCCTTTGCTGGTAACTAAATTTACTAATGCTTGCACTAGTGCGCCAGTACCACCGCGAGGTCTAGCCATACCTGGGTCGTGACGCATTGCCATCATAATTGCACCAATGGCGATCGTTTTTTGTGAAGGTGGGGCACCGAGTTCAGCTGCAAGTCTTGCTAGGGGTGCTTTGAGAAATTCTGAATCAAACCACTCGTTAAGGATATCCTCAGCGCTGGTTAGCATGGTGCGAACAAAGTCCAGCGTTTTCGATGGGGAACCAATGACAGAAAATAAATCTTTTATCTTTGCGATGTCATAGTTGCCCAAAATATCTAAAACTGACTTTGGTGGTGCATTGAACATGGGAATCATTGCCCCTAGCGCGTGCTGCCAGTATTTTGTATATTCTGCATATTTTTTGGCATCGCGATCGCTATAACGAGCAATTTCTGCACAAGTCTTTTCTAAAGACTTATGTCCTAAGAAATATTTGCCATCAGGATGGGGACAAAATGTAACTGGATCGCATTCTAAATATTCCAATCCATATTTTTCTAATTCTAATTCTTGAATAACTGGTCCTAGGTGAATAAATTCGTGGTCGATCGCGCAGAGATTAAATTTAAAACCCGGTGCTTCTGGTATACATTCTTCAGTTGTCGCTGCACCACCGGGAACAGAACGCTTTTCTAGTAGCAATACGCTATAACCAGCTTTCAACAGATAAGCTGCACAAACCAGCCCATTATGTCCTGCACCGATAATAACTACATCATAGGTTTCCATAATTGCAATATTGAATTAAGTAACTCTTTTAATATTACAAAAGGTTAATAATAAATTACATCAATCGGCAGTTATATAAATCACATTTTATTGTAAACAAAAACAAAGTATCAATATAAAAGCACAAAGTAACGCAGAAGTAAATGTCTAATACATTCCTCTGCGTTCAGTCGATGCGGATTAAGTCTTCATTTCACATTGTAGGTATTTGCTTGATATAAGTTTCTACCAAAGTTTTTATGCTTTCCTTTTGCACTTCCATATTTTTGATTTGGAACGCCATACCCTCAAATTGAATGTATGGTAAATTCACAAGTTCTTTTACCTTCTGCATTAATGCCGTAACTATTTCAAATGAAATGCCATCTCCTTCAGTGCAAGTGAAACTTTCCAGCATTATTGGTTGCGTCTGCGTGCGTGGGCGAAGCAATGCCGTGAAACTTAACTGGTTAGTATTACCTTTTTCGTGTATTGATACCGTTCCATTAAATTTCATTTTGCCGTCGCCAGGTAAAAACATTTGTATTTCTTGCGGCTTCAAACTGACAATTTCACCATCTACATTCAAATCAAAAGTTGGCATTTGGCTGCGAATGTAGTTTGATGTCAAGGCACGGTTAATATCTGCTTCTTTTAATACAACGCGAGCTATACTTTTTACTGGTTGGTTCAGTTCAACTTCGCCAAAAATAGCACTGAAGAGATTGATATCAACTTTATCCGTTTGCAGTACTAATTCTTCTAGACGGACATCTTTTTGCACCACAAGTCCCTTACCTGAAAAAGAAACTCCATCCGCTTGTCCTTGAAGTAGTTTCCACAGATCGCTTTGCACATCTACTTCTATTTTATCTGCTTGATCCAATTGGCTAGACATCTGCATTTCTGCTGCTTTGCTAACCGCTTGTTCTTCCAAGCGTTGCTCGTCGTGCATGGCTTGCCAATCTCCTTGTATGCTGTTACTCGTTAATCTAGACGTTGGCGAGCTAAAAGCGTATCTGCAATAGGGAATATGCAACTTGGGAGAGTGGGGGAGGGGGAGAGTGGGGGAGGGGGAGAGGGGGGGACAAGGGGGACAATTAACCACTAACTACTAACTACTAACTCATCACTCCTAACTCCTCGTACAGACGTTCCAATGGAACGTCTGTACCTAACTCCTAACTTGCATCCGCACACCACCACTAGGGACTATGGTAATACCTCGGCGTGTTGGATGTACCGGACGATTATTAGTAAGTGCTAGCTGAAAATTTGACAATATTGTGGCTACTATTAACTTCATTTCATACATGGAAAATGCTGCACCTATGCAACCTCGATAACCACCGCCAAAAGGTAGATATTCATAAGCGGAAAATTTAGAGTTGAGAAATCTTTCTGGTTGAAATTTCTCTGGTTCTGGATAAGTTTCGCTGCGGCGATGTGCTAAATAAATGCAGGGTACTAAAATTGTGCCAGATGTATATTTTTTCCCGGCAATTTCCACTTTATCTTTTACCATTCGCGGTGTACATATTAAGGCAATGGGAAAAATTCGCAGTGTTTCTTGACAAACAGCAGTCAGGTAAGGAAGTTGCGCTAAAACTTCAGGGTTTGATGTATCAGTTACATCTAATTCCTGCATTAACTTATCTTTTACTTCTGGATGCGCGTGAATTAAATAAAATACCCACGCCAACACCGCTGCTGTAGTTTCATAACCTAATAGCAATAGCGAAACTAATTGATCGCGTAATTCTTCATCTGTCATTTGCTGTCCGTTTTCGTCACGCGCTGACATTAGCAAACTGAGAATATCTGTACGCGTTGCATCATTTTCTAAACGTCTTTCCGAAATTTCTGCATATATAAGCTTGTCTATTTCTTCTCGCCTTTTGAGATAATTTCCCCAAGGACTCCACGCGCCTAAATTCTTTTGCAAGGGGGGAAAGAAAAATAAGCTGGAATACAAAGGTTTAGTGACATCTTCTAATAAAGAAGTCAATTGTTCCTTTAATTGTTGGTAACGCGCACCCGGACTAATACCGAATACTACTTGTAAGATAATTTGTAAAGTAATATCTGGCATAACTTTCTGCATAGATATTACTGTACCGACTTGCCAACTTTTAATTACATCTTCAGTAATTTGACAAATTAATTCACCGTAAGATTTTAAGCGATCGCCATGAAAAGGCGGCATCAATAACTGTCTTTGACGATTGTGCGATCGCGTCTCCTGCAAAACAATCGACTTCTCCCCAAACAGCGGCTTAAATACATGAGTTGCCTTCTGAAAATCCAACTCCTTCGCCGGCACCGCAAAACATTCATAAATTGCATCCGGATGACTAAAAAACACCACCGGCGGCGAATTTATCCCCAAAACCCTAACACTAAAAACATCCCCATACTTAACAGCACACCCATCCAAAAACCGCGTCGGATTAGCAATCAATTGCAACGTTTGTAACAAAGACGTCATAATAAAACTTTATTCACTCTCTCTTCTCTTACCTCTGTGCCTTTGGCGCCTCTGCGGTTCGTTTTCTAGAAATTCCCCTTCGTGTCCTTTGCGTCTAGCCTTCTCCTTCGGAGACGCTACGCGAACGGCAACGCCAAGGGCGAACGTGGTTAAATAATATATTTAAACCGCGTTCACCCTTGGTGTCTCCGAAGGAGAAGACACGAAGAGCGCAAAGAAAGAAAAACCTTATTTTACGCTGTTAGTTTAACAGGGCTATGCAGGCACGGCACACCCTAACAAAGCCTTAAAAATATATCAAAATCCCCTCAATTAAAAACTCAACCAGAGATAGATGACAAAGCCGGATATTTAACCTCACGCTTACCCTTAACAACCATTTGAATCGGGCGATCCGGACCACTCACCAAACCACGGCGCTTAGGTCGCACATCACGATTATCCACTAACGCCAAATCCAAATTAGAAAGAATCTTCGCCAATACCACCTTCATTTCAAACTGGGCAAACGCCATACCAATACAGCGCCTAGCACCTCCCCCAAAAGGCAGATATTCATACGCCGAAAATTGTCTTTCTAAAAAGCGCTCAGGCTTAAACCGTTTCGGTTCTGGATATAAATCCTCCCGCTGGTGCGTCAAATAAATCGAGCCAATAACCACCGTATCCGGTTCAAGTTGATGACCGCACAGCGATAAAGGTGTTTTCACAACGCGGGGAAAGTTCAGCATCCCCACAGGATAAATTCGCAAAGTTTCGCTGTAAACGGCGTTAAGATAAGGCAATTTGAAAATCATACTCGAATCTGGATTTTCGCCCAAACTATCTAGTTCTTGCAACAGCTTTTCTTTAACTGCTGGTAGCTTGTGAATCCAGTACAATGCCCAAGTTAGCGCAGTAGCTGTAGTTTCGTGACCTGCAAACAACATTGTGATCAATTCATCACGCAACTCTTCATTTGTCATCGGTTCACCAGCTTCATCTCGCGCTGCCATCAACAAACTGAGGATATCTGTACGCGATGAATCTGCTTGAAGACGACGTTCTTCAATTTCCTCGTTTATGAGTTGGTGAAGTCGCTGACGACGACGGAGAAATTTTCCCCAAGAACTAGAAGGACCCCAATCTTTTTGTATAGCGGGAAAATAAAGCTCAACAGCTCTCCAAACAGAACCTCCATCCTCTAGCATCAGACACAAAATTTTCTCTAGTTCTTGAGCGCGAGGACTGTCATACAGTCCAAATACGACTTGCATAATTGTCCGCATGGTAATGGTTTGCATTGCCAACCGAACAGTGAAAGGTTTGTCTGTTTGCCACTGACTGATGATTTGCTCTGTAATATTACTAATTGCTTGACCATAGGTTCGCATCCTGTCACCATGAAAAGGAGGCATTAATAATTGGCGCTGACGCCGATGCACTTCACCGCTGACGGTGATGACAGAATGCTTTCCTAGCAGAGGTTCAAAAACCGTGTTCCAGTCACTAGGAGCTGCAAATTCCTTTGTATCGCTAGTTAACATCTGCTGTAGCGCTTGAGGGTTACTAACAAATACCGCAGGAACATTCAAATTCAAGGTAAAGATGTCACCATAGCGCTTGGCACAGGTTTCCATAAATGACATGGGAGTGAAAACCCATTGAAGCATCTGTACCAGCGCTGGGGTTTGCGGACCATTTGGTAATTTCATAAGCTCCAGTTTGTGGGGTTTATTCTTTTTTGCCACTGAAACAAAGGTAAAATAATTAAGTTTTGTTGCGTTTAGATTTAAGCTAATTATCTTTACGTTGTGAAAGAGTCATAAATTGTTACAACATGAAAGTTGTAAAATTCTTGTTAACTTGTTGAGCATTTACAGCATCTCCTTTTATTTACAAGGTACTGAGCATGACTGCAATCACACCAAAAGCAACTTCAGCGTCTCCGGATTTTTGCGAGGGAATTCAATATTTTGGGTCAGCGTTGCCAGATTTTGAAACTTATGGGGGAACACC
Organism: Tolypothrix sp. VBCCA 56010; assembly: GCF_050875635.1. NCBI lineage: Bacteria > Bacillati > Cyanobacteriota > Cyanophyceae > Nostocales > Tolypothrichaceae > Tolypothrix > Tolypothrix sp. VBCCA 56010. Next base: position 4,456 of record NZ_JBPAOH010000009.1, on the reverse strand, counting down.
TGCGATCGCCGAAGATAAAATAGCGATCGCCAATCCTGAAGATGCAGCAGCAGTATATCAGACTTTGCTTGCAGCTGATGCCTTACGTTATTTAACGTTACAAATTACTGGTTCTAAAGCTTCCGGACACCCAGGTGGATTTGCTTCGCAAGCGGAAGCTTATGCAGCGTTGGTCATGCTGGGTCATAAGAACATTATCACGGAAGTGGGACACCACGCCCCTGGATTTTATAGTGCGATGTTCTTGGATCGTTCGCTAGAGGACATGGGGATATATACAGTGCAGGAATTGCGCGATCGCTTCCGCGAAAAGCACGGACTTTTAGGACACCTTTCCGGCTACATTCCCGGTATTCTCGCACCCGCAGGACCTTTGGGACAAGGGCAACACTTTGCCATGTCAGCAGCAAAGCTGCATCAAGATAAGCTGTTTCCCTTCACTGTTGGGGATGGTGGATTGGGTGAACCCTACATCATTAGTTCGATGGCACACTTCAATACAGCTTTTCCCAGCGTCACCAACTTCTTGCCAGTGTTGGTGTGGAACGGTTACAGCCAGGAGCATCATAGCATGGTTTCCCTGAAAACCAACGAACAGATGATCGCATACTGGCAAGGTAACGGTTTTGCCGAAGTTGTATTAGTCGATGCCAAAGACTTTGATGACCAAAATCAAACAGGCGATTATGTTGATAGTACCGCCTTTTCGTTTGAACAAAGATTAGCTTTTATCAAAGCCGTATTAACTGGTATAGATAAAGCTGCTAAATCTGCACTTGGCGGTAAACTTACCGTGTTTATTATTAAACAATTGAAAGGTGCAGGAGTTCACGCCAGAGGAGCAAAATCACACAATTTATATCCTAAAGATACGCTAGACGCTCCTCATATTATAAGTGCATTGCAAGGGCGTGCATTGTCAGCAGAAGCTTGGCAATTAGTGCGAACAAATGCGGAACGCGCTGGTGGTGGACCCGCTGCGAAAACAGTTGTTACAGAATTTGAATTAGAATTGCCAGAATTAGGCGAATTGCCTTTAGAAGAATATGCTGTGGGTGGCGAATCAAAAATTTCCACAACCGCGATGGGGAGATTAGTAGGAATAGTTGGACAGAAAGATAAAAATTTCCTCGTCACCAACGCTGATGGAAATGAAGCATCAGGAATTGCCAACATAAATCAAGCATTAAAGATTATCCACCCGACAACAGATGACTTATACAACCAAGCACCAAACGGACAAGTTTATGAACCTTTAAGTGAAGATGCTTGTGCAGGTTTAGCAGTTGGTTTGTCGTTAATGGGTGCGAGAACTTTATGGTGTTCTTATGAATCTTTTGCCATTAACGGTTTACCAATTTGGCAAACTGTAATCCAAGCAATGGCAGAATTGCGTCGTCCCACTCCCTCGACAATCACTTTATTTACTGCTGGTGCTTTAGAGCAAGGACGCAACGGATGGACTCACCAACGTCCAGAAATTGAAGCTTACTTTGCTTCGATGATGCGAAATGGCAATGTATTCCCACTTTTTCCACCTGATGCTAACAGTATCCAAGTTTGTTATGACTGGGCATTGAAAACCAAAAATAAGGGAATTGTAATTACTGCAAGTAAGTCACCTTTGCCAATTAGAACAACTTTTGAACAAACTCATAAAGGGTTACGCGATGGTGCTGTGTTGTTGCATGAAGTCGAATCTAATCAAGGTGGAAGTAAGAAAGTTGTCTTTGCTGTCATTGGTGATATGACATTAATGCCAGTATTTGAAGCCGCAGCTTTCTTAGAAACTGAAGGTCTTGGTGTGAAGATAATTTCTGTTATTAATCCCCGTCGTTTATATCGTCCTGATGATACAGCTTGGGATACTTGTTCTGAACCCGATGGTGACTTTTTGAATGATGAAGAATTTGCGGAATTATTTGCAGGTGATGCGTTGATTGGTGTGACTGGTGGTGCGAGTGCGATGCTGGAACCAATAATGTTAAGAAGTACTTGCAAGCGCGATACTTTCGCGTGGAAGCGTGGGGAAACTACAGCGAGTGCTGGTGAGTTGATGGCGTTTAATGGTTTGACAGCGCAAGCTTTAGCGAAGCGGGGAATTGAGTTAGTGCATTAAGAGTTATTACCCCTGCTTGGATATTACTAGGTGGGGGTAAATTTTTCAGCAACTTAGGTGTAAAATTTAGTGACTATAAACAATTTAGGTACAGTATATGAAGCGCACGAATGATACAGGCGTATCCAAGCTTTATACATTTGATGAATTGCGTGAAAAAGTTGAATTAGAGAGGTGTGAAAGACTTAAAAATGGAGTTGTAAATGATGATTTTCGTGTCTACTTTCAAAAAAGCAATCTTACTATTCAAATAGAAGAGAATGGAAAAAATTTTTATGAAATTGACCTTGAGCAATGCAATAATTCTGATGATTTACTTGATTGGATATTCCATATTCATAGTAAAACTTGGGGGCAATCAGGTGGCTTATTAGCTGCTATTTTACTCGTACTTAAAGATGCTTGTCAGGAAATACATCGAGAAAGTGCTAGAACCCTATTTACCCCTGGTCAAAAAATTGACTGGCGCAATCCAAAGCTTCTTAAGCGATAGAGTTTAACTATTTTACATAAAGTATGGTGGTGGATATTGACTACTTTTTTAAGCAATGTCCACTTTATTTTTTAGATTTAAAAATACTGTATAAAACTGTTAAAGCAAAAAAGCGAACACAATTCCCGGCTACACAAACAAATTTCGGCTTCGCCCCTCAGACTGGAAGTCTGGGGCTAGACGAACAAAGTCCGCGCAGGCGGACTTTAATGTTTTGAAACCTGCGATCGCCTGGTTTTGTTCGTATATCCGGGTGCGTCGTTAGGCACATAAATTACATGATTTAACAAAGCGCGATCGCATCAATTTATCACTCTTGCATGAGCAATTTCTCTACTACTAATAGGACGAACTTGTACTGCAAATAATGAAACAATTGCCACAGTTTCGCCATCCAATGTCACAAATTCAACTTCATACCTTCGCCACCTTGATGTACCAACATAACAGTACCCATATCACCTTTTTCTAAACCGTACGGAAGTAGGATCAAATCAAATTTCCATTTGTGTCATCACAGCAGCCGAGTTGTACTATGGTGCATACAATTCCAATCGAGTAACAGAAAATCTAACTCGTGCAGAACAATTTATTCAAAACTTACCTGTTGTACCTTTAAGCGATTCTGCTGTTAAGCGCTTTGGCGAATTAAAAGTGGAACTACGTAGAATAGGACAACCGATTGCTGAATTTAATTTATTAATTGCTAGTGTTGCACTTACAGAAAATTACATTTTAGTTACTAATAATACTCGTCACTACGTTCGCATTACCGAGCTGCAATTGGAAAACTGGACTTTTCCCTAAAAACATCAGGGATGCTTTTAAATAATAGGAAAAAGTAGCGCGATCGCCTTTTTTTCGCGTTAAATTTATTGTATGTACTCAATTATTAAAGATTGATTATTATGAAATTCCAAGTAATTTTCACATTTGATCCAGAATATCAAGGTTATGTTGCTGAAGTTCCTGAACTTCCCGGCTGTGTAAGCCAAGGTAAAACATTAGATGAGGCAATTGAAAATATTAAGGATGCCATTAGAGGTTATCTTCACGTTCAAGCCAAGCATGGCAAACCATATGTAGCTAAAGAATTACAAACCTTTATCGGGGAAGTTTTAGTATAAATGGGACGTTTATCAAATATTTCCGGTAAAGAAGCTGTTAAAATTTTTCAAAAATTTGGCTATGTATTGGATCATCAAACTGGAAGCCACATGATACTTTGGCACGAATCAAAACCAACCTTGTCAATTCCTAATCATCGGGAATTAGCACCTGGTTTACTAAGAAGTTTGATTCGACAAGCAGAAATTACAGTAGATGAATTCCTAGATAATAAATGAAAACCAAAAGAAAGTGCGTAGTTTACTGCCGCAGGCATCGCTATGACTCCACAACTCGCAGATAAAGTCACCACACTCAAAGAACAGCAATTTCTCCTACCTGGTTATTATACTTGGGAAGAATTTGAAAAAATAGAAGCTTTAACGGCATCGCCTGCTTTAAGGATAACTTATCTGGATGGATATATACAGTTTATGACTTTGGGTGAAGAACATGAAATGCTGAAAACCATTATTGGTTTTTTGCTAGAACTCTATTTGTGCGAAATGAGTATAAATTTTATCCCTGTAGGTAGCGCTACTCGTCGTTCTCAAGAAAAAGGTGCTTCATTTGAACCTGATGAATCTTATTATTTAAGAGAAAAGAAAGAAAATCCCGATTTAGCAATTGAAATTAATATAGCAATTCTCGGTTACGTGAGGTACACCCGTAGGGGCACGGCACTGCCGTGCCCCTACACGCGACGATATAATGTTGTACCGCATCTGAATGGGAAC